>JAILEJ010000440.1 GCA_024688095.1 Butyrivibrio sp. | reverse complement strand
CATACAAGAATGTTGATGGACGTACATACACAAGTGGTATGCACTATGTAACAAGTATCAAAAAGGGTAAGACAACTTTAATCTGGTACTCAAAATAATAATTACTTTTTTAGTCAAAAAAACATGGGGCTGTCGCTTTAGTGCGACAGCCCCTTATTTTTAGGAATTATTATCATTTAATAGTTGCCTTAACAGAAAGACCACCTTTCTTTAAGAGCTTTGTGTACTTAGCTTTGCTCTTTTTGGGTACCTTTACTGTAACTGTAGATGATACGTTTTTGAAGGCTTTTTTCTGAACTGTCTTTAATTTCTTGGATTTTATTGTTATCTTCTTAAGCTTCTTGTCTCCGCTAAAGGCTTTTGATTCTATTTTAGTAACCGACGATCCCAAAGTTACTTTGCTTAGCTTTTTGCAGTTAGCAAAAGCCTGGCTTCCTATTACCTCAACATTATTGCCTACAGTGACTGTTTTAACCTTTTTACTCCCCTTAAGGGCTCCGCTATTTATATCTGTTACCTTATATACATTACCGCTGGCATCTGTAACAGTATCAGGAATCGTTATTGTGGTTTTACTCTTATCAGCTTCCGTTCCCTCATATATGACTGTAGGATTACTTGCATCAGAGCTTGTAACCCTGTATCCGCTGTCATTTCCGGAAGCATCCTGCAGCTCTGTACCCTCAGATGCAGGAGTTCCCTCGCTGCTTCCATCAGATGCTTTTTCTTCTGCTACTGCGGGAAATACTGCCTTTTTATATTCAAGAAGTTCTGTGTAGTATCCGGAATTTGCAGGAATTGCTAAGCCTGTACCGGTGCCATCAACATTATCCCATGCTGTACCGGCTATAGTATTATATAGCGTATCACCAAAAACCTGGCTGCCTCCGATGAATTCGCAATTTCCTCCATTTATATATTCACCTCCGCTTGCTCCGTAACCGGTATAGCCTGATATACCTATACTTCCGCCCTTGGCATATACAGTCCCGGAATTGATTGTGACAGCTCCTGATGCAGCAAAAATACCATAATTAGAGCCTTCAGCCTTTATGGTACCGCCATCTATTGTAATTGTACCTCCAAGAATTCCGCTGTCACTGCAACCTGTAGCATTTATTGTACCGCCTTTTACTACACTACTGGCGTTGATACCACAAGTACCACCATTAACTGTTATGGTTCCACCATCTACGGTCAGTCCATTACCAACCTCAATACCATAATAAGCATTAGTATTGGAACTGGGTAAATTGATTGTAAGACTCCCTGTTCCCGTAATTTTTGCGCCGCCATAACTAATACAAATACCACAAAGTCTATTACTAGATTCTGTTAAAGTTATTGTATTACTGCCTACAAGATTTATTATAAGCTCACTATCACCATAATAATATATTGCAGATGCGGTATCTGTATTATAATTTGCTTCCGCTGTTCCACTATAGCTATATCCATTAAGAGTAAGCGTATTTGTAGTAGCATCATATCCCCAGCCGCTGCCTCCACTTGTGGTATCAGTAGCATCTACTCTATCAGATCCAACCATTATATATAATTGAGTTGCTACCTCAGCCTTTACATCCATTCCCGGGTATATCATAACGCTCAGTATGATAACTGATGTAATTACAGCCATCATTCTACTCACATTAAAATATTTACTACTCCTACTCATCTAAAAAACCTCCTCATTAAAGAAATTATGAATTTATTTTCTGAAATTCATTTTCTGAAATTCATTTTGGAATCTCATATCTATGTTAGAATTTATGCAGCTTCAGAAATAGGTTCATATTTGTGACAGACTGAAAAAAGAGCGCATCTGCGCCCTTTTCCCGTTTCTAAAACTTTTATAAAATTGGATTTTTGCAAACATTTAAATTAATGACTCAAAGTTCCCACTTGGGTGAAAAAGCTGCCAGCTGAGAGCATGGCTGGTCTTTTATCCAAGTGGGGAGTTTAAGTTAATAATAACAACTGTAATTCTAGGCCATATGTAATAATTTTTATCTGTAATAGAATTTTAACAGTGATGCTCTCGACTGAGTTCCTGTCTTTTCATAGAGACTATTCATATATCTGTAGAGCATTCGTTCTGATATTCCAAGTTTTTCTGCTACTATCTTCATGCTTTCATCTGAATTTAAGAGTATCTGCATAACTTCACATTCTCTGGGAGTAAATCTATGTAAATTACAAAAATACTTAAAGTGCTCTGATTCTTTTTTCTGCGAAGATTCAGCTATGGCCTTTTCTCCATGTTCCTGATGCATATTTTCCCGCTTTTCCAGGCAAAAACTTGAATCAGTATTTCCCGATGCCCCTGCAAAAGCAAATTTCCTATCCCTATTATCTAATGAAATTCTGTATGAGGCATATGTAATAGCAAATACAAACAAAGACTCTAAAAATAATTTTACAAGCCCGGTATTTACCACATGAAGGAGAATAATTCCAAAAATTCCTTCCAGCAAGCTAAGAACTCTCCCAAGGCTTGCCCACAATTCAGGCGTTTTCGTTCTTGGTGCGATATACCAGAAAGCCGCTGTCAGATAGGCTGTGTAAACACCTGCAAGAAAATAGAAAATACTAAGCCTTAAATAGATATTACCAGAAGAATATGTTCCGAGAGCAAAGAAGGAAAATGTAAGTAGCGATGCTATTTCCATATATTTATGCTCTCTGTAATCAGTAAAAAATCCGGTATAAAAGTACCCAAATATTACAAACAGTCTGGGAAGTCCATACATATCAACTTCACCGCTAAGTGCGCTACTACTCCACGTCTGCTCCATATAAACACCTATTACGAGCATCACTAAAAATACGGTAAGAATTTTCTTCTTGTCAAACAAAAGCTTCTCGTCATATTGAGGATTTTCTCCGATAAAAGGAAGCATATCCTCAAGAATATAATCTCTTGGATGCTTAGTTGCCACATATGTTATTACCAAAAACAGTAATAGCATTATAAATATCTGTATATATTTGTTTTGAAAAAAAGAAGTCAGAAAGAACTGTATGATATAAGGAACAGAGGTGGATATTGCCATTATAAGACCCATTCTCTTATCCATACAGTATTCGCATGCACTAAAAAAATATATTGCCCCGCCAAGGCAACCGATCAAAAGACTTGCCAAAAGAACAGCTGTGCTTTTAAGGTGATCATTTTCAGGCAGTATAGTAAAAAGCACAGAAAGCGCAAACGTTATATTTATGATCATTATTGTGATTTTGCGCATTTGCAGATTGGAAATAATGCTCCTTATAATCCAAAAGCTGATAAAACCAAGGCTAACCAGTGACCATGCAATATAATGTCTTACTGATAATACTCCATCAACCATTCCCTCTATATAAAGGAACATCTGAAATTCCAACATATATAAAGAAAATAGAACTGCATATATGATTTTTCTTTTTGGCATATTCCCCTCCGACAAAGCCCCCTAAAAATCATCATTATTATTCTTTATTTATTATAGCAACAAGACCTTTTTTTATTACATTTATTAGTATTTGTAAATAAAATCCAACTAATATTTTTTTATTTTATACCTCATTACATTTAGTAAGCGCAACAGTTCCTGTTCTTGCTATCTCAACTATACTTACACTCTTAAGCATATCAATAAACACACTTACTCTCTCAGGGGTATCACAAATCTGAATCATCATAAGATTTTTGCTCATATCTATAATCTGAGCTTTCATGATCTCACAATTTTCCATGATATCTCTTCTGTTTTCCCTGTTGTATTTGACCTTCATAATAGCAAGCTCTCGACTGATACTTTCGTTATCTTCGAAGGTTTTAACTTTAATAACATCCAGCTTTTTATTAAGCTGCTTTTCTATCTGCTCGATTGTACGTTCATCACCGCTACTTACAATAGTCATACAAGAAATATCACTGCTGTTTGTTTCTCCAACAACAAGTGAATCAATATTAAAATTTCTTCTTGAAAAGAGCCCTGCAACTTTAGAAAGTACACCAGCTCTGTTTTCTACAAGAACAGAATATATTCTTTTCATAGCATCTCCTTTTTATAACTGCAAATTCAACAGATTTTAATTTTAATAATATAAATTCATTAACAAAAATTCTTAAAACCAATTATTTAACCAAATACATAGGATCAACCTGAACTTCCATTAAAGCAGCATTATCATCTGCCAGGAATTTCTTAATACTCTCCTCTGCGTTTGTATCCGCAGTTACTTTAAAGAAATCAATACCATAAGCATCTGAAAGCTTTCCAAGATCTGGTTCACCGGAAAGTTCTACCATTGAATAATTATCCTTATAAGTATTATGCTGATATTCTCTAACCATTCCAAGATAATGATTACACATAACAATAATCTTTATATTAATGCCATGCTGTTTCATTGTTGCAAGTTCCATCATAGACATCTGGAATGAACCATCTCCACATACTGCAATAACCTGTTTATCTGGTGATGAAATCTTTGCACCCATTCCTGCAGGTATTGAATATCCCATAGTACCCATTCCACCTGATGTTAAAAATCGTCCATCCTGAACTTTGGCATAAGCACAACTCCAAATCTGATTCTGTCCAACATCAGCAACATAAATTGCATCTTTGTCCATATTTTCAGATAAAACAGTTATAAAATAAGCAGGATCAACATATTTAGCATCTGCATGCTGCAATCTGTCAGTCATATTTATCTTATAGTTTCCTAGAGTTTCAAGCCATTCCTCATTGTCTTTATCATAATCTTTATCTTCTTTTTGCTTACTGTTTATATCATTAAATATATGTTTAATATCACCTACAAGCGGAATTGTTGGACCAACATTCTTACCAATTTCTGCAGGGTCTACATCAATATGTATCATTACCTTATTATTTGTAAGTACATCAGGTCTGTTAACAGCTCTATCCGCAACACGAGCGCCAATAAGAAGACATAAATCCGATTCATTAAGAGCTCTGTTCGCATATGGTCTTCCATTATTACCAACCATACCAAAATACAATGGATCTTCAGATTTCATTACTCCGATTCCCATCATAGTTGATACAACCGGAATCTGATTTGCCTTGGCAAATTCCCTTATCTCCTCAACAGCACCAGATAAATGAACACCACCACCTACACACATAATAGGCCTTTTTGCCTTCTGTATTTCTTTGATAACTTTCTTTATCTGAACAATATTTCCGCTTACTGTTGGCTTATATGTTCTCATATTAACTTCTTCAGGATATGTAAATTTAGAAGCAGTTGCATTCTGAATATCAAAAGGAATATCAATAAGAACAGGTCCTTTTCTTCCCGAATTTGCAATATAAAAAGCTTCCTTTATTATTCTTGGTATATCATTTACATCACGAACAAGATAGCTATATTTAACAAAAGATTCTACAGCACCGGTAATATCAGCTTCCTGGAATACATCACTTCCAATAAGTTCACTGTTAACCTGACCTGTAATACATACAAGAGGTATACTGTCTGCATATGCAGTTGCAACACCTGTAATTAAATTTGTAGCACCAGGACCGGATGTAACAGCACATACACCTACCTTACCACTGATTCTTGCAAAACCACTTGCACAGTGAGCAGCATTCTGCTCAGTTCTGATCAAAACTCTTTTAATATCAGACTTTGTAATAGCCTCATAAAAAGGACAGATTGCAACACCAGGGTAACCAAATACAACTTCAACATTTTCCTTTTCAAGACACTTTACTATAGCTTCAGCACCATTCATATATTTTCTACTCCTCTCAAGAAAATAAATTCTTAATGTATAAAAACTGTTAAAACAGTTATTATTAGTTTTCAATATTTAAAATTTTCTTTACAACCTTCACTGCATCAGCTGCATCTGAAGAATAACCATCTGCTCCTATTTCCCAAGCATAATCTTCTGTCACAACAGCTCCACCAATAATAATCTTAGCATCAACATTCTTTTGTTTAGCAAGTTCTACTACATTTTTCATTTCAGCCATTGTGGTTGTCATTAACGCAGATAATGCAATAATACTGGCATCATTTTTTATGGCAGCATCAACTATTTCTTCTTTTGGAACATCTTTTCCAAGATCGATAACATTAAAGCCGTAATTTTTCAGCATTAATGCAACCAGGTTCTTACCAATATCATGTATATCTCCATGAACAGTTGCAATTACAATAGTTGGCATTTTCTCATTAGATGCACTTCCATCATCTTTTAAAAGAGGCTCCAAATATGAAATAGACGTCTTCATGGCCTCTGCACTTGAAATAAGCTGAGGAAGGAAATATTTTCCTTTATCGAAAAGATCACCAACTTCATTTATAGCAGGCATAAGTACATCATTTAGTATACTGCGTGCCTTACAACCCGATTCAATAGCTTTAATTGTATTATTTTCAATTGTACGTCTATTCCCCTTTAAAACATCCTGATATAAAATTTTCATATATTCATCAGATGATAATGTCTTATCTGAAGCAGCTACTGATACAGTCTTTGCAGTTTTATCTTCATCATATCTTTGCATTCTATTTATATAATTTATATCAGCGCCTTCTTTATTCATAAGAAGATCAGATGCAAATGCACTATTTACAAGAAGCTCCTGTGAAGGATTTGCAATTGCCATTGTAAGACCTTTATTAATGGCCATTGTAAGAAATGCAGTATTTACATAGCTTCTTTGAGGAAGTCCAAAAGATATATTGGACAAACCGCAAATAGTTGCATATCCATTGTTGTAACAATATTCAATTGTATTAAGCGTAGAAAGAGCAGCTTTAGGATCAGCACCAACAGTTGCAACAAGCCCATCTACAATAATATCTTCTTTTTTTAGCCCGTATTCTTTCGCAAGTTTAGAAAGCTTATTTATATTATCTATCTTTTCTTCAGGACTCTTTGGAAGACCTTCAGGACTAAGTGGCAAAAGTATAAACATAGCTCCATATTTTTTTGCAAGAGGCAAAAAAACTTCTGGCTTACCCTTTTCAAGTGAAATAGAATTAATTAAAGCCCTTCCCGGGTAAATTCTAAGTGCGGCCTCCATAACGTCTGCTCTGCTAGAATCCAGGCATAAAGGAAGTGGTGTTAAAGGAAGAACCTCATCAAGTACCTTAAGCATCATTTCTTTTTCATCGATACCACTCATACCCATATTAATATCAAGAATTGAAGCTCCATCTTCTTCCTGGGATCTTGCAAAATCACAAACCATATCAAGATTTCCCTCTCGAAGCGCTGCCTGAAGTATTTTCTTACCCGTTGGATTTATTCTCTCTCCTACAATCATAAATGGATCATTAATATCAAAAGAAATAGCACTTCTTTCAGAAGACAGATATCTTCTTCCGCTCATTTTTCTTTGAGGCTTATTGCCTTCACCATCTACTACCTGATCAAGATCTAAATCTTTATATGAATCAGTAAGCTTTTTTATAAATTCAGGAGTAGTTCCACAACATCCTCCAAGAACAGATGCACCGGCATCTATGAGAAGTTTCATATTAGTATTAAAATCTTCACTATTCATATCATATTCAGTACTTCCATCTTCAGCAACTGAAGGAAGTCCTGCATTTGGCTTAGCAATAACAGGGATACTTGTGACACTGGCCATGGCTTTAATTATATTAACCATCTTATCAGGTCCTGTAGAACAATTTGCCCCAACTGCAAATGCTCCAAGAGATTCTAGCGTAATAGCTGCAGCTTCAGGATTTGTTCCATAAAGAGTTTTACCATCTGCTTCAAAGGTAAGAGTTACCATTACAGGAAGGTTAGAAACTTCTTTCGCTGCAATTAGTGCAGCTCTGCATTCCTGAAGGCTCATCATGGTTTCAACAATTAAAAGATCACAACCTGCATTATCCAGAATATGGATCTGTTCTTTATAAACATTAATAAGATCTTCAAAATCAAGATTACCTATAGGCTTGAGCTGCTTTCCTGTCATAGTAATATCGCCTGCAACAAGCGCTTTACCTGCTGCAGCTTTTTTAGACAATTTTACCAGTTCGGTATTTATTTCAACTATTCTATCTTCAAGCCCGTAATCAGTAAGCTTAATTCTATTACCTGTAAAAGTAGGTGCATAAATAATATTACTTCCAGCAGCTACATATTCTTGCTGAAGCTTTAACATCACATCTTTATGTTCAAGTATCCATAATTCAGGACAAACACCTGCTGGCATACCTGCTTTAAAAAGATTAGAACCAGTAGCACCATCCAAAAATACAGGTTTTCCCTTAAACAACTCCTTCAAATTATCTTTTTTCATAAATTCTCCCACTATTTTTGTTTTTAAATTTAGCTAATATAAAGGCAAATAATAAACTAATAAAAATTACTATAAAAGGCTTAATTGTCTGAAAAAAAGTATTTCCAGCAAGTGCCAGAGTAAACTGATTAACTAGAGAAATAATAATTACATGAAAAAAATATATATTCCCGGAAAATTCCCTTCCGGCATAAACAAACCTCTCGAATTTTTTTTCTTTGAAATCTCTAATACCACATAAAAGTAAAATACCAATAACAATTAATAATGAACTTATATATACTTCTTTAACACCCCATACATACACTTCAAATATAGTAAAACAAATTCCTAAATCTATTAAAATAACTGGAAAATTTTTATATTTGAGATTAAAGGTTTTATAGTCAAACTGTCTTAGTTCAAATCCAAGCATAGTAAAAGGTACACCAACAAAAAGCCAGTTTCTTAGAACATACCAGGTACAAATGTTAATATCAAAAGGTCTTATAGGATAAATAGTCTGGAGCAATTCTCCAAAATACAGGAAGAATAATAAAATAACTATAAGCCCCCTTTTCCATTTATATAAAAAACCGGCAAATATTATAACAAGTAAATACACATATATAAGTGCGTATAAATACCATAAATGATCAAAAGTATATGTATAATCATAAATAAATCTGCCTGAATTAAAAACTACTAAATTTATAAATTCCTGCAGATTATATTTAGATAAAATGAGTTCAGGAACAGAAAAACCAACAAAATAAGCATATAAAAAAGAGTATGCAGTATGGATTACAGTCATAAAAAAAGTAAGTTTCACAAGTTTTATAAGCTTGGGAAATATTCTCTTTCTGATTTTACAAGGAGTATCATCATTCTCTTTTAAAAGAAACCATCCTGATATAGCAAAAAACATAGGTACACCGAATCTTGATAGTCCTTCAAAATAATCTCCTACTGCTCCAGGAAACTTGCAATGAATAAGAATTACAAATATACACGCAACAAACTTGGCGATATACAATCCTCTATTTTCATTAGTTTCCACTTTAAATCCTCCACAACATCATTTTTTAAATTTTACCACAACATATAGTGTTGTGAATACAATTTTTATAAATTATTCAAAGGAATCCTCATATTTATCAAAAAATCCGATTTCTATATATATAGAAATCGGATTTAAATTTAATTAAAAATATTTCTTTTCAAATTCATCGACAGGAATTGGCTTATCATAAAAATATCCCTGAAGAAGGTCGCAACCACATTTTCTTAAAAACTCAGCATCTTCCTCAGTCTCAACTCCTTCACAAACAACTGTCATACCGATATCCTTAGCAAGTCTTACCACGCCTGCAACAATCTTGTCTGACTTTTCTTTATCATTACTCTTACTAAGAAATTTCATGTCAATTTTCAACACATCAATAGGCAGATCTTTAAGCATATTAAGTGAAGAATATCCGCTTCCAAAATCATCCATTTCAATAAGAAAACCTTCAGATCTTAATTTTGTAAGAAGATTACTCTTATTATCCGCATCCTTAATGAATACAGTTTCTGTAATCTCAAGTCTTAACATTTGTGGAGGTATATCATATTTCTTTACAAGACTCGTAATTTCTTTGTATACATCAATATAGTAAAAATCCTTAGGTGAAATATTTACAGATATACATTTATTATACCCCTTATTTTTCCAGGCCTTTAGAATCTTACAGGTCTGCTCCCACATATAAATATCAAGTTTAACAATAGATCCGTTTGCCTCAAAGGTTGGAATAAATTTATATGGGGCAAGAAAGCCTTCTGTAGGATGGTTCCATCTTACCAAAGCTTCAGCACCCTCAAGCTCACCGCCTGAAGTAATCTGTGGCTGTAAATATGGAACAAAATATTCATTATCAAGGCTTTCCTGTATTTCACCAGTAATCTTCTGCTCCCATATTCTCTTATTTCTCATGGCGTTATCATAATATGCCACACGAGTATCAAAATTATTCTTTATCGTAGCAATTGCAAGGAAGGTTCTATCAAACATTATTGATACCGGAAGCCTTCCATTATCTATATCATAAACGCCAACATGTATTACTAATGGATAAAGGAAGTCTTCATCCAAATGTATAATTTTTTTTGGCCCGTTCTCCAAAAGATCACTGTCATAATATTTTTTATTTATAATCATTCCAAACTTATCATTACCAATTCGACCATATCTGGTATCTTCGTGTGCACGTATTTTTATATTTTCAGTAATCTTACAAAGAAGCTTGTCACCAGCTTCAGAACCATAAATATCATTTATAAGTTTAAAATCCTTTATATCACAGGAAACAATATAATATTGTTTATCAGGATTCTGATCGAGCAAAAAATCAATTTCGCTATATAATTTTTCTTTATTATAAACACCGGTTAATCTATCGTGTTCAGCAAGAAAACGCTCTTTTTCCAAATGTGCAAGCTGTTTCGTTCTATCCTGCATTTCATAAAACCAGCCAAGAAAAGTTCCGTTTTTTTCAAGCCTGTTGTAATGAATTTCAAAATTGTAATATGTTCCATTATGTTGTATGCCTGCAACAACAGTATAGTTATAATCACAGGTTCTCCAGTCAGCCTTGGCTTTATCCATTAAAGGCTGTATATGGCCCAGAATATCATCATTCATACTTGAAATATCAAAAAATCCGATTGCAGCATCATTAGCATAGATACATTTGCTCTCAACATCAAACAAAAGTACAAGGTCATTCATATCAGATACCATGTTTGTAAGCATGCTTTGAATGATTGATTTGGGTTCATAAAATAAACCGTAATAATTTAGAATAAAAGCGCAAATACCAATACCTATAAGAGATGTATATATTGCACCGGTTGTAAAGACATAAAGTCCATCCCAAAAAAGAATTGCAAGAAATCCAAGAAATAAAAAGTAATATCTTGCCCAATAAACTCTAGGCAGTTTAATAATCTTTCTAATAAGAATAAAAAGGCAACAAAGGCATATAAAATAACAAAAACCAAGATGCAAATAATATGGCTTATATAAATCAGCCTTATAAAAAACCTCAGTGCCATAAAGAATTGTATAATAAACACCAAATACCTTTCCGGTGAAATAATTCGAAATCAACATAAGAATATCTAATCCGGTAATACCGATTATCATTTTATTGAAAAGAGTTAATTTAACTTCTCCTGATGTATAAAAAATGCAATAAAATAAAAACAATACCAAGACAAGATCAATAGACATATAAAAAAAGCTCAAAGAAATTAAAGCTACATTAGAATTATCAGCCATAAGAAGTACAAGCTGAGAAGCTGTAGCAATAATTGCCGCAAGCATAACATATGCCGAATATTTAGCAACAGGTCTGTTACTTTTTTTAGCAAATATGAAATTTATAACAAGTGTAATCGCAACAAAAGCGAAAACCACAAAATATATACTCTTCATAAGAAAACCTGAATTAAGTATCTTTCAGACCAAATTATATGTTTATGCCTATACATAAACATATAATTTAATCTGACAATTAAATTTACTATTACATATGGTCATATCTAGATGCTGATTTTATACGGGAAAGAGCTCTGGCCATAGCAGCCTGAGACATCTTATATTCCCTAATGGATTTCTTCTGACGCATCTTTTCTTTAGCATCCTCTAAAGCTTCCTGTGCACGTCTTAAATCGATATCCTCAGGTCTTTCACAGGTATCGACAAGAATAGTAACTCTGTTATTGGCAACCTGTGCAGAGCCAATACCTACAACAGCTCTTCTCCAGTTACCATCTTCTGTCTGAATACGCATCTCGCCATTGTAAACGGCAATAACCATTTCCTCGTGGTGTGCCATTATTTCACGATCGCCATCAATAGCAGGAATAATAACAGCATTTACTCTTCCATCAAAAAATACACCATTTATTGACATAACCTGAAGTCTGAATAAAGTAGCCATTAATCTTCTCCAAATCTAATAATTAGAGTGTTTTTGCTTTTTCAATTGCATCCTCAATTGTACCAACATTAAAAAATGCCATTTCAGGATATTCATCCATTTCACCTGAAACAATTGCTTCAAAACCACTGATTGTCTTTTCCAAAGGAACATATTTACCAGGAATATTTGTAAACTGTTCTGCAACATGGAATGGCTGAGAAAGAAATCTCTGAATCTTTCTTGCTCTGAAAACAGTTATCTTATCTTCATCAGAGAGCTCTTCCATACCAAGAATAGCAATAATATCCTGTAATTCCTTATATTTCTGAAGCATCTGCTGTACCTTTGTAGCTACATTATAATGTCTCTCACCAACAACATCTGCCTCAAGAATTCGGCTTGAAGATTCAAGCGGATCAACAGCTGGATATATACCCTGTTCAACAATCTTACGTGAAAGAACTGTTGTTGCATCCAAATGAGCAAATGTTGTCGCAGGAGCAGGATCAGTAAGGTCATCTGCAGGCACATAAACAGCCTGAACAGAAGTTACTGAACCGGATTTTGTAGAAGCAATTCTTTCCTGAAGCTGACCGAGGTCAGTTGCAAGAGTAGGCTGATAACCAACCGCAGAAGGCATACGGCCAAGAAGTGATGAAACTTCAGAACCTGCCTGTACAAATCTGAATATATTATCAATAAATAAAAGTACATCCTGATGTTGAACATCTCTAAAGTATTCAGCCATTGTAAGTCCGGTCTCAGCAACTCTCATACGAGCTCCCGGTGGCTCATTCATCTGTCCAAATACCAATGCAGTCTTTTTGAGTACACCAGATTCACTCATTTCAGACCAAAGATCGTTTCCTTCACGAGATCTCTCTCCTACACCAGTGAAAATGGAATATCCACCATGTTCTGTTGCAATATTCTGTATAAGCTCCTGAATAAGAACTGTCTTACCAACACCGGCACCACCGAAAAGACCTATTTTTCCGCCTTTAGCATATGGAGCAAGCAGATCAATAACCTTTATACCAGTTTCAAGAACTTCTACTACAGGGCTTTGATCTGAAAGCTTTGGAGGTTCCCTGTGAATACTCCAATTATCAGTACCTGAAATTGTTTCACCGTTATCAATAGTTTCACCAAGAACATTAAATAATCTTCCCAATGTCTTTTCTCCAACAGGAACTTTAATTGGACCACCTGTAACCTTTACTTCCATATCTCTTGCGAGACCTTCGCTGGCTGATAGCATAATGCATCTTACTGTATTATCTCCAATGTGCTGTGCAACTTCCATAACACATTTTCTATCATCTACCATAACTTCAAGAGCATCACTGATATACGGCAAATCATTACTATCAAATTTTACGTCGACTACAGGTCCCATAACCTGTAACACTTTTCCGTTTTCCAATGAACTACCTCTTTTCCTGATTTAAATTGTTTTTAATATCATTTCTTTTTCTTAAGCTGTTTTAAAGCTCTAGCGCCACCTGCCACTTCAGTAATTTCCTGTGTGATCATAGCCTGACGCTGACGATTATACTGAAGCCTTAGATCACCTATCATTTCCTGAGCACTTTTATTTGCAGCATCCATAGCCATCATTCTGGAATTCTGAACACTACAATAAGCCTCAACCATAGCTCCATAGAAAAAACCATTAACGTAATTTGGAACTATATTATCAATAACAGCCTGTGGACTAGGTTCCAGATAAAATTCTTCCCTGTATACGTCATCAGGAAGTTTAATATCTTTTATCTTCTGCAACATATCAAGTGGCAAAAGTTTAGTTATCTGAGCCTCACATGTCATTGAATTTTTCATTGTAGTATAAACTACATAAACTTCATCAATCTTGTGTTCCATATAATCATCAAGAACACTGGCTGTTATTTTACGTGATCTTGACATTGTAGGATTCTGTGCTGTATATCTGAATGTTTCATCAATATTCATACCCTTTGATATAAAATATTGTCTGCCAAGTTCACCTATAACATACAGTTTCCAATCGTCATTATCGTTATTGCTTTTGATATGATCCTCTGCAAGCTTTAACACATTATGGTTATATGCGCCTGCAAGTCCCTTATCATCAGTAATTACAACATAACCTTTCTTTCTGGACATAAATGGAATATCTGAATGTGTTTCCAAAAAAACATCTTCCATTTCAAGATCTATATGACGCAAAGTACGATTTATCATATTTTGTACGCCAAAGAAATAAGGTTCTGTTTCCTCAAGACGTTTTCGAGCTTTTCGTAGCTTGTTAGAAGAAATCATATACATGGCATTTGTTATTTTCATCGTATCTTCAATACTACTGATACGATCTCTGATTTCTTTTATATTAGCCAATGCATTAGACCTCCGTAAGTCTTTTATTCACTTTTATCTTCTGCGTTTTTCAGGTAACCTTCATTAAATTCATCTACAGCTTCCAAAATCTGTTTCTTAAGATCATCATTCATATCATGAATCTTAACAATTTCATCGCAAATAGATTTCTTACTTGTATTAAAGAATTCAAGTAATCCTGATCTATATTTTGAAACCTCAGATGTTGTAAGCATATCAAGCTTTTTATTATTAGCAGCTATTAGAATAATAACCTGCTCATACATCTTAAATGGACTTCCCATAGGCTGTTTCAAAAGTTCCATCAAAATGCCACCATGCTGAAGCTGTGCCTTAGTGGTTTCATCAAGATCAGAAGAAAACTGAGTAAATACAGCCATTTCTCTATACTGAGCAAGATCAATACGAATACTTCCAGCTGCCTTTTTCATAGCCTTAGTCTGAGCCGCACTACCTACACGGGATACAGAAAGACCAACATTAACTGCAGGCCTCATTCCTTCAAAGAAAAGATCACTTTCAAGGAATATCTGTCCATCAGTTATAGAAATAACATTTGTAGGAATATATGCTGAAACATCACCTGCCTGAGTCTCAATAATAGGAAGTGCTGTAATTGAACCACCTCCAAGCTCGGCAGAAAGTTTACTTGAACGCTCCAGCAATCTGCTATGAAGATAGAATACATCACCAGGATAAGCCTCACGTCCAGGAGATCTTTCAAGCAGTAATGAAATAGCTCTGTACGCAACAGCATGTTTAGATAAATCATCATAAACAATAAGAACATCCTTGCCATTATGCATGAAATACTCAGCCATAGCTGTACCTGAATATGGTGCAATATATTGGAGCGGGGCTGAATCAGCTGCTGTAGCAGTTACAACAATTGTATAATTCATTGCTCCTGCAGTCTTTAATGTATTAATAAGCTTGGCAACTGTTGAAGCCTTCTGTCCTATTGCTACATATATACAAATTACATCTTTACCCTTTTGGTTCAAAATAGCATCTATCGCAATAGAGGTCTTACCCGTCTGTCTGTCTCCGATAATAAGTTCACGCTGACCTCTTCCTATCGGAAACATAGTATCAATTGAAAGAATTCCAGTCTCTAAAGGCTGATTAACTGAAGATCTGTCTATAATACCAGGAGCTGGTTCTTCCATAGGTCTATAACCTGATTCCTTAATTGGATCTCCGCCATCAATAGGTGTACCAAGAGCATCAACAACTCTGCCTATAAATGCATCGCCAACAGGAATACCAGCCTGTCTGTAAGTTCTTACAGCCCTGCTTCCCTGTTTAATTTCCCTATCACTACCAAATAAAATACATCCGATATGATCAGAACGGATATCCTGAGCCATTCCCTTTGTGCCATCTTCAAATTCAATAATTTCACCATAAAAAGCATGCTCAATTCCGGTAACGTTGGCGATACCGTCACCAACCCACTCAACATGGCCAACTTCTTTATCTTCAACCTGAAGATCAAAGTTCTCAATCTTATCCTTAATTACTGATACAATTTTCTGAGAATCAAAGGAAGATGGTTTCTTTCTCATTCCAGCAAACATGTCTTTTAACTGTCTGCTTCTTCCTTCATCCGTCCAGTCATATTCATAATTTCCACAGCTGATAATAAAACCGCCGGAAATACTGCTATCCTGAACTACCTCCATCTCTATTTCCTGATTATCAAACTTTTCAGAAAAAATCTTCTTAAACTGTTCAAGCTGTTCAGAAGTAGGAGGCGTATCAGCATAACGAAGTTTACATTTTGTTACACTCATCTTATTTACCTCTCTTTATTTCTTTGCAGCCTTGATAAATTTGTCATAGAGTTCAAGGTCTTCTTCTTTTGTATGATTTGATGCTGAAATTTTTGAAGCGGCATCAAGAACAATATCTGTAAGTTCTGCTGTATAAGCATCTTTTTCTCTCTGGCTTTCCATTTCAGCATTTTTCCTTGCATCTGCAAGAATTGAAGAAGCTTCACTTTTGGCATCAGAAATAATCTTGTCATATTCCTCATATGCCTTAGTACGTGATTCAGAAAGAACCTGTTCCTTCTGAGCATCAATTCCGCGAAGCTTTTCGTTATATTCTGCTTTGATTTTTTCTGCCTCTTCTGATTTGGTATTCATTTCGTTTGTGGCATTTTCAATCTCAGCTTTTCTCTCTTCCAAAACCTTATCTACCCTCTTAAAGAGGAATATCTTCATAAGAGCAAAAAGAATTAGAAGATTTATTATTATATAAATAACGTTCATTACGCTTACACTAAGCAAAATAAAATACCTCTTTTCTTCTAATCTTCAGAATCACAATATCATGTAATTCCATAGGTATACCTCTTCTTATCAGGTAAACAAAATCATAATAGCTACAACGAAACCATAAATAGCTGTTGCTTCTGCAAGCGCACAACCAAGAAGTAAGAGCTTCATTATTTTACCATCTGCCTCTGGCTGACGGGCAACTGCATCTGTTGCTCTTGAAGTTGCTATACCAATACCTATACCTGCGCCAAGTCCTGTAAGTGCTGCAATACCTGCACCAATTGCTGTGAAATCCATATAATTATCTCCCTTCTGAAATAAAGATTTAATTTTTTTTAATCCTCTACAGCTTCCTTAATATACAAAGATGTAAGGAATACGAATACATAAGCCTGAATAAGGCCATCAAAAATATCAAAATATAAACTGAATACCACTGGAACAATAAGCGGCACAGCCATTCTGATAAGTTCCATTATTACTGTTGCACCAATTACGTTACCGAAAAGTCGCATACAAAGTGATAATGGTTTAATTGCTACTTCAAGAATATTCATAGGAGTTACAACCCACATAGGTTGAGCAAAGGATTTAATCCATTTTTTTCCTCCCTTTTTCCTGATTCCTGCAAATTCAATCAGAAAAATACTCATAAGTGAAAGTGCCAGAGTAACATTTAAATCCATAGTAGGCGGCTTCTTGCCAAGAAGTCCGACAAGATTTGAGGTGCCGATATATATAAGAACTGTAATTATAAATTCAGAATAAATCTTTCCCTCTTCTCCAAGCATTTCCCCTGTCATTTTCCTGAAAAAAGAAACAATGAATTCAGCTATAAGCTGTCTCTTCCCAGGATTATGAGTTCTCATTCCTGTTGTCAGAATAATGCAGATCAAAAGCAAAAAGATAATAACAAACCATGTGTAAACCACGGATTGATTAATGTCAAAAAATCCATTCCCGAAAGGAAGATGAATCATAACTTTATCTTCAAGCAATATTTCTTCTAACAGTTTTCCAATATCCATGCTAATTTATATTAGTCAATTAGAGCTCCGATAAATCAAAGTTCAATATTTGATCAGATCAAATATCTTGGCTAATTTCTTTCGCTCCTTTCTTAAGATTTATGTTAAGTCCATAATGGGCCTGACACCAATTAATGCTTGCTGTGATAAATCTTCTTTTTCTCATAAAGATCATCATCAGCTCTCTTCATCCATGTGGCAGAAGTGTCATTTTTTGAATCAAACTTACTAACGCCAATACTCACCGACAAATTATATGGCTTATTATCTGTTTCATTTATAGCGTTAATTTTCTCATGTAACTTAAAACACAATTCATCAACATGTTCTCTTGTCCGAGATTCTATAAGAACTATAAACTCATCTCCGCCATATCTCGATATTGTAGGTCTTCTTTTTTCATTTGAAAAAGTATACTTTAATGCTCCAGCCATACGAATAAGCGCATGATCGCCCTCGACATGTCCATAGTTATCATTTATCTTCTTAAAAGCATTAAGATCCATCATTAAAGCATAAAGCTCATAACCATTTTCTATATTTCTGATTTTGTAGTTCATATCCTTCATAAGCTGTTTACGATTACTGATATCAGTAAGCGGATCTGTAGTAACCATTCTTCCAGCTTTATCAAGATATAGAATTATTGTAGATAATGTTATACCAACACATACGATAGGCTGACCATGTACAAATAACTGCACAACATCAGCAGCAAAAATTATGATTGGAAAATATGCAAAGCTTAATAAATCAGCTCTTATATAATAATTATCTTCATTTTTGTAATTAAAGTATGCTCGTACAGCTCCAACACCTATATAAATTGAAGCAAAAATATGCTGCAAAGCAAATAATTCTCCCCTATGATAAGTACCCGCCTCATCATATAAAAAGATATAACCTGTAAATACATTAGTTACAGAAGCAAAAACAATTATCCATATAAAAACAGATGAATAAATTATTGCCTTACGCGTCTTACTGAAGGCTGTTTTCTGATAAAATTCAAACCACAGGAACACCAGATAAGAACACCAGCATGTTAAAATATTATGAATGGATTTTGAAACGAAAGCTGCCGATACAGAAATGGCAGTGCCACCGTTATTTACGGTAATCCAGAAACAATCCACAACAAACATTACAACAGAACTGATAAGGGCAAGATAAAAAATTCTCTTTTCAACTGAACGCTGAAAGAAAACTCCTATCTTGCTTCCTACATACAGCAAAACTAAGATACATATAATATTGATTTCATAATATAATGAAAAATATCGTACGCTCATAGTGTGTTATTCTACTCCTTGTTTATCGCGGAAATAAGGAAAAAAATTAACAAACTTTATAGAAAATTATTTAAATATAACCAAAAATTGCACAAATTACTCTGTTTTAGCTACAATATGATCCTTATCTTTAAAAATATGATTGCCAGGAATGCAGCCTCTTACAGAAGATAAAGGATAAATGTTAGTATTTTTGCCAATAACTGTACCTGGATTTAATACACTTCCACAACCAACTTCGACATTATCTCCAAGCATTGCACCCATTTTCTTTAAGCCTGTTTCAACAAAGTCTTCCTTACCATTTTTAACAACAATTAATTTTTTATCACTTTTTACATTAGATGTAATTGAACCAGCACCCATATGAGATTTATATCCAAGAATGGAATCACCAACATAATTATAATGAGGAACCTGAACCTTATTGAACAAAATAACGTTCTTAAGTTCAGTTGAGTTTCCAACAACTGCGCCTTTACCAACAATAGCATTACCTCTTATAAATGCACACTGTCTTACTTCAGCATCTTCATCAATAATGCATGGGCCAGCGATATATGCAGAATCAAAAATCCTGGCAGATCTTGCAATATAAACATTTCCTTCTCTGCATTCGAACTTATCTGCAGGAAGATTTTTGCCCAGTTCAATTATATAATCATGAATCTTAGGAAGTATTTCCCATGGATATTTTGCAGTCTTCATAAGATCACTTGCGATCGTTTCATCTAAATTATAAAGCTTTTCTATTGCGTATGCTTCCATACCTGTCTCCCCTTTTAATTAAATTAATATCCCAAAAAACTTACCATTATTTATTTTACGCTTAATTTCATAAAATGTGGCATTATTTATAATAACTTATTTAAAATTTAGAAAATTATTATATTCAAGAAATTTGGTTTATTCTATTTTTGATTTTTTTATTTTTTATACGCCTGTGAAACATAATCAAATCGGCTTCTGAGGATACTTCTATAATCTTTTTCCTTAACCTGATTTGTTCTTCTGGTAACAAAATCATCAAGCTTATCCATATACTCTTTTTCAGTAACAGATCCCTCTTCAACTCCGGCAAGTCCCTTTTCCCAGCTTGCAGTAAGTGTCGGATTAAGCATAGGCTTCATTGAACAGGCAACGGTTTCATATATCATTTCTCCAAGCTGAGTTGGAGTAACAATCTGAGTCTTTTTGTTTATCTTCAGGTATTTATTTTTATCAAGTTTAGTAAGAATTCCAGCTCTTGTAGCTGAAGTTCCTATTCCTGATCCTTTTATTTGAGCTCTAAGTTCTTCATCCTCAATAAACTGACCGGCATTTTCCATTGTAAGAATAAGAGTACCCGAATTAAATCGCTTAGGAGGCTTTGTCTCGCCTTCTTTTATATCAAATTTATCAAAGCATATTTCAGAGCCTTTTCTTAGCTTTTCGAGTTTTTCCATAAGTGACTCATCTGCTTCAGCCTCATTATCATCCTTATTGTCATCATTATCCTTATCAGCTGCATCCTTCTTTTTAGCAAAAGAATAATCCATTACATGAAGATAACCTTTTGACACAAGAACTTTTAGATTAGAATAAAAATGTTCTTCAAAGGAACCGCCATCTGATTCATTTTTCAAAAGTGTATCATTTGTAACAACCGTTTCAAGCGAGACCTTTTTATATTTTGCATCAGGATAAAAAATTGCAAGAAACCTTCTGACAATAATCTCATATACCTTAGCTGATGTTGCACTAAGTCCGGCAAGATTCTGAAGACCCTGACCAGTAGGAATTATTGCATAGTGATCTGTAATAGCCTTATCATTTACATACTTTGTCTTTTCTATTCCTTTGTAACTTTCATGCTGTAATATAGCCTTTGCAAAAATACTGCATTTATCATAATTCTGCAACCCCTTAATATTATTACTAATAACCTTGGATATTGCAGTTGAAAGAACTCTTGCATCCGTTCTGGGATAAGTAGTCATCTTCTTTTCATATAGTTCCTGCGCTATGGCCAGAGTTTCATCCGGACTGATTTTAAAAAGTTTTGCGCAGTCATTTTGAAGTTCCGCAAGATTATATAAAAGAGGTGCTTTTTTTACCTCATTCTTTTTTTCACATTTAAGAACAGTTGCTTTAACAGGAATATCTCCTAAAAGGCTTATAAGAATATTTGCATTTTCATTATCCTTAAAACCTTTTTCACTGTATAAAGCAGGAGAATTAAAATATTTACTCTTATCCTGCACTCTCCATTCTGCATCAAAAGTACTGCCATCTACATCAAGTGTACCCACCACTCTGTAAAAGGGAGTTTTTACAAATTCTCTGATTTCACGTTCTCTTTCTACTACAATACCAAGAACACATGTCATGACACGACCAACAGCAATAACGCATTTATCAATATTCAGATATGTTCTAATTGAATATCCGTAACGAAGTGTTAAAGCTCTGGAAAAATTAATTCCCATCAGATAATCTTCCTTGGCTCTAAGATAAGCTGCAGCACCTATGTTGTCATATTCACTGTCATCTTTTGCTTCCCTGATACCTCTAAGGATTTCTTCATCTGTCTGAGAATCAATCCAGACCCTTTTCCTGATCTTGTTCTTAACGCCAGCCTGTTTGTCAACCAATCTGTAGATATATTCACCTTCTCTTCCAGAGTCAGTACAAATATAAATCACGTCAACATCAGCTCTGTTAAGCAGACCACTTACGATTTTGAATTGTTTTTTGACATTCCCTATAACTTCATATTTGAAATTTTCAGGAATAAAAGGAATTGTTTCAAGAGACCATCTCTTGTATTTTTCATCATATTTTTCTGGATAACTCATGGAAACCAGATGACCAACACACCAAGTGATGATTGAGTTATCTGATTCCCAGTAACCATCCATTTTTTTATAATTTTCTTTTAAAGCATTACCAAATGCCTGTGCGACACTCGGCTTTTCCGCGATATAAACGCATTTACTCATACGAAAGTTCATCCAAATCTATTAGTCTTATTTTACCGGACAATTCAGATTCTTTGATAAGGTTCTGGTCAAAGCCAGAAGTTGAAAACAGATAAAAATAATCCGCTGATAACTTAGCTTTAGAAGTACATGTAAGTAACCATTCATAGTCATCGTAGCCAAATTCTTCTCTAAACATACACTGTCCTATAAGAGTATCTCCAACCTCACTTTGAGCGATAATATCTATATTGCCCAGCTTACCGACCCATTCACCATGCTGCTCAATTTCAAAAGGAAAACGTCCAGAGTCCACAAGATAATCAATGTACTCCATACATACACCTTTGAAACAATCAGCTGCATAGGCAGAAAGACCAGCCGATATAAATATATCATAAAATTTGTCTGCCGGCATCATCCTAAGACTACTTTCATTTGGATAAAGGAATTTAAAAAAGAATTTAACAAGCGGATCGCTTATTCTATATACACCTTTTCTAGTATTTTCCCTATCTGCAGAACTAAAAGAATATGCTTTTGAAACAATCTCAAGTTCCATAAGATTCTTTAAATAAACAGCTATCTTGGCTCTTGGAAAACCCGTTGACAAATGAATATCATTCAGCTTGTCATTTCCCTGAGACAATTCGCAAAGAATTGTATTATATACACTTGTTTCACGAAGATTATCGGTAATAATATTCTTTGCTTCCTGATATAAAGCAGAAAATGGATCAAGAATATTTTTACAAATATTTTCTTTCATTGAAAGAGATTCATCAAAATAATTCCATAGCCTTGTGTATCTTCCAAGAATTGAATAAGTTATAACAGCATCTGTATAACTCATTTCACTGAATTTTCTTCTAAGAGATTTAAAGCCAAGACCTTTAATCTTTAAAAATCCACTGATTTTTACAACTCCGTCTCCAAGAGTATCAACCATACTGTTTTCTACCCAGGAAACCTTATCAGAAACTGCAAGAACCATAATCTTATTAGAGTGCTTTTTGCCATAAACATAATTACAAAGAATATCCCAGAAATTCCCACTCATTCTGACAATATTCTCGAAATTCTGAAGCACAATGATAAATGGTTTCTCTGTCTCGATACTGCCAATAAGCTCAATCATCTTTTCATATCTAGCATTATCAGGAACCAAAAGCCCTTTGGCTTTCAGCTCCTGTTCCATTAATTTTTGCTGAAGTTTGTCAGATGCTGATCTGGCATCATAATAGAAAAATTTTCTATTTTCCAAAAATTTTAATAACAGCTCGTTACTATCAATATTTTTATTGCCGTAAACAGTAACGATACAACTATCATCACTTTGATAGAAACGTTCAAGGTACCTTAAATCTGCTGCCCTAAGTTCATCCATATTCACCCCTACTCTTCAATGCAACCAACAAGACATCATTGCATATCTACATCATTTTTTATTTATATAACCAAGCGCCTTAAGAAGCTCAGCACATTCAACAGCCCCACCTGCTGCTCCACGAAGAGTGTTATGTGAAAGTCCCACAAACTTCCAATCATAAACTGTATCCTCGCGAAGTCTACCGATACTTACACCCATACCACCTTCATAATTAACATCAAGAGTTATCTGAGGTCTGTTATCTTCAGTTAAATACTGTATAAACTGCTTTGGAGCTGAAGGAAGACCAAGTTCCTGTGGCTTACCTGAAAATCCTACAAGTTTCTCAATAAGCTGTTCTTTTGTAGGATTCTTCTTAAATTTTACAAAAGCTGCGGCCGTATGTCCATACAAAACTGGAATTCTTATGCACTGACATGTAATTGTTACATCATCAGCAGGTACAATCACACCATTTTCAATATGTCCCCAGATTCTAAGTGGCTCTTTTTCAGACTTTTCTTCCTCTCCACCAATGTAAGGAATTACATTTCCAACCATTTCAGGCCACTCTGCAAAATTCTTACCTGCACCTGAAATAGCCTGGTATGTAGTTGCTACAACTTCATAAGGTTCAAACTCTTTCCATGCTGTAAGAGCTGGTGTATAACTCTGAATAGAACAGTTTGGCTTAACAGCTATAAATCCCTTTGTAGTTCCAAGTCTCTTTTTCTGGAATTCAATAACATCTGTATGTTCAGGATTGATCTCAGGTATGATCATAGGAACATCAGGTGTCCATCTGTGAGCTGAATTATTAGAAACTACAGGAGTTTCTGTTTTTGCATATTCTTCTTCAATTTTCTTGATTTCATCCTTTGTCATATCAACTGCAGAAAGAACAAAGTCAACATCACCTGCAACTTCTTCCACGTTTGATACATCCTTTATAACAAGGTTCTTTACAGAATCAGGAATAGGTCTGTCCATCTTCCATCTCTTTGAAACAACCTCTTCATATGTTTTACCAGCTGATCTTGGTGATGCAGCAACAGTTGCCACCTCAAACCATGGATGGTCACTTAAAATATCAATAAATCTCTGACCAACCATTCCAGTTGCTCCCAAAACAGCTACTTTTAACTTATCACTCATTTCTCTTCTCCTTTAATATAAATCTCATTTATAAAATAAAAAATTATTTATTTAAAAAATTTTTTTTATAATCTTCCATAAATTCCTTATTTGATAAAAGTTCTTTTTTCATCATTTCAGGACTTGGCGCTCCAAGTGTAAGACGCTTTTCAACACAAGTCTTTAAGCTGATAGCGTTGTAGATATCTTCCGCAAACAGTTCTGAAAATTCCTTAAGTTCATTAATTTTCAAATCATCTATTGCACAGTTTTTGTCAATGCAATAAAGAACAAGTCTTCCAATAACACCATGCGCATCTCTAAAAGGCATTCCTTTATTAACAAGATAATCTGCTGCATCTGTGGCATTTGTAAAGCCTCTCATTGCACTCTTTTCCATATTATCTTTGTTAAACTTCATTGTACGCATCATATCTGTAAAAAGAACAAGACAGTGCTGTGTATTATCCATTGCATCAAAAGCTGCTTCTTTATCTTCCTGCATATCCTTGTTATAAGCAAGCGGAATTCCCTTCATGGTAGTCAGAAGTCCCATAAGATCTCCGTATACTCTTCCAGTCTTTCCCCTTACAAGTTCTGCGATATCGGGATTCTTCTTCTGAGGCATAATACTGCTTCCTGTAGAATAAGCATCATCAATTTCAACAAATCTGTATTCGTTACTGTTCCATATTATAACTTCCTCAGAAAATCTTGAAAGATGCATCATAATAATACTAAGTGCAGAAAGGTATTCCAGAAGATAATCTCTGTCGGATACAGAATCCATGCTATTAGCAGTTGGACCATAAAATCCAAGAAGCTCTGCTGTCATATTTCTGTCAAGTGGATATGTCGTTCCCGCAAGTGCACCAGCTCCAAGAGGACAATAATTCATTCGTTCATAAATATCCTGCATTCTAAGAGCATCTCTTTTGAACATTTCAAAATAAGCTCCAAGATGATGTGCAAGAGTAAGTGGCTGAGCTTTCTGCAAATGTGTAAATCCTGGCATATAAGTCTCAGTATTCTCTTCCATTTTAGAATTCAGAACATCAAGCATATTATAAAGCATTTCTGCAGTAGAAAGAACCTGTTCTCTTGTATATAATCTCATATCAAGAGCTACCTGATCATTACGTGATCTTCCAGTGTGCATTTTCTTTCCTGCATCGCCAATTTTCTTAATTAAATTAGACTCTATAAAACTGTGAACATCTTCATATTCTGTGGTAATTTCCAGCTTTCCATCCTCAACCTCTGCAAGGATTTCATCAAGTCCCTTAATTATTGAATCCTTTTCAGTTTCAGAAATTATGCCATTTGCAGCAAGCATAGATACATGTGCCTTACTTCCCTTTACATCTTCATGAAGAAGTCTCTTATCAAATGTAATAGAAGCATTAAAATCCCATGCCAACTGATTTATTTCGCCGGTAAATCTTCCACCCCAAAGTTGTGCCATAGGCTCTCCTTTTCTCATTATAAAAATTATTTTGGAAATATTAGATTCACTTTATTACTTGCTAGTAATAAAGTATTGAAATATAAATAGAATTTAACATACCCCCACAATGACTACAACAGAAAAAATAAACAAATATCAATTTTATTTCATTAATATATTGTGAAAATAGACAATTGTCCGTATAGAGCGGACACTTTCAGCAATAATATATCTCCTCACAATGCCCTAAAATCAATGTGAGGAGATATTTTATATGATTTATTTCTTAAAATAATACAATAAATAATTATATAAAATACTGCATAAAAAATATCAAGTTTCAACCCTTGTAAAAAGATTAAAAAATATCAAGTATATATATTTAATTATATTGCAGCATTCAAAGCAATCTTCATCATATTAGTAAATGTCTTTTCTCTTTCAGCAGCTGAAGTTTCCTCTCCTGTTACAGCTGAATCCGAAATTGTAAGTACAGCCAGAGCATTAGCGCCTCCAGCTGCTGCATTTGCATATAAAGCAGCTGCTTCCATTTCTACAGCAAGACATCCCATATCCGCAAAGCTCTTACCGGGAACCTGAGAATTTTGTGAATAAAAATTATCTGAAGAAAGAACATTTCCCACATGGTAAGTTACATCCAGTTCATCGCATTCCTTTACAGCTTTACTTAGAAGCTCATAGCTACATATTGGAGCATAATCACCGGGAAGTCCAAAATTTCTAACATAGTTAGATGTTGTACATGCACCCATCGCAAGAACAACATCTCTAATCTGAATATCACTTCTAAGTGCACCTGCAGTACCAACTCTTATTAGATTTTTGCAACCATAAAAATTAATAAGTTCGTAAGAATATATACCTATAGATGGACATCCCATTCCTGTTCCCATAACAGAAACAGCTTTTCCTTCAAATGTACCTGTAAATCCAAGCATATTTCTTGTTGAATTAAACTGCTTTACATTATCAAGAAAATTTTCTGCAATATATTTTGCTCTAAGCGGATCACCCGGAAGAAGTATAGACTCTGCTATTTCTCCTGGATTTGCTTCAATGTGTGGTGTTGGTGTGTTTGCCATTATTATATTCTCCTTTATAATCTGCTTTTTTTACGTGATTCAAAGAAATTCTGAAGATTTTCCAATAATTCTGTTCTACCAATATTTTTTAGAAAATATCCATCGGGTTTTAACCCAACAACTTTCATAACACTTTGCTTATCACCCTTGGCTGTTAGAAATATAACCGGAATATCTTCTGTTGCCGGCTCACTTCTGATCATTTCAAGAACTTGTGGACCATTCGCTACAGGCATTTCATAATCAAGAAGAATAAGATCAACCTTATTTTTAGCAAGGAAAGTTATGGCATTCATTCCAGAATTTACTATAAAAATAGAATATCTGAAATCAAGCCATTCCTTAATTGTTCGAAGCATGGTTCCATCATCATCAACAACAAGGATTCTCTTTTTTTCATTAACCTTGTCCTGGATCTTCATGTCCTTCCTGATTCGTTCTGCAACATCTTTGACATTAAGCGGTCTTGGAAATGTTGACGTTACAAATTTTTCCGGAATATATTTCATTGTCTTCTTAAATTCATCAATATTACCGATCAGGTATAATAGAATGTCATCCGCAGAATTATCTATAAAATCTTTAATATAAACAAGCATTTCTACATATTCTTCACGAGCTTCTTCAAGATATATAATTATAATCTGAGGTTTATCTTCTATTCTTGCTATTTCTGTAACTTCAGGTTCAACTATTTCTACATCAAAGTTTTCTGAGCTCAAACCTGTTTCAATAGCATTTACCATAAATCTTTTACTTTCACCTATAAGTAAAATTCTTTTATTCATATTAATTTACGCTCACATTCTTTGAAAGAAGTTCTAAAATACTATCTCTATCAACATTTGCCATTAGCTCTTTAAGCTTATTATACTGTATCTCGTATTCATTTGGCACTTTATATTTTTCTAGCATATTCATTATCGAGTCAGCACTGCCAAAATCAAAAGATTCAATAAATTCATAAATTCCATCCAAAGCTTCTATATAATCATCTTCAGGAATTTCTTCCTTATCATCCTCACCATCATCTCCGATTATCAGATCTATAACTCCTTCCAGAGATCTGTACTTATAAATAAGACTTCCTGTCCGATTATTAATTTCATCTATATTCAGCTCATCACCGCACCTTTCCAGATATGCAGCTTCTTCAGAAATAGACATGGCTCCAATAAGTCTTGCTGAACTTTTTAATGCATGTACAAGAACTGTATAGTCCTTATAATTTCCTTCTTCTGCAAATTTTAATATCTGTCTGGATTTTTCTCTGATAGAAAGTTTAAAATCCTTTAAAATTTTAATAAGTGTCTCTTCAGAGCCGCAATTTTCAATTGCTTTTGCTCCATCCATAAGCCCTTCTGATAAAGTATTAATTTTATTTTCAAGAAGGCTGCAGGTCAGAGTACCATTATTTAAATAATCATCAGTAATAACATATCTTTCTACCATTTCTTCAGGCAGATATCTTAATATGATTTCTTCAAGCTGTAATCCAGAAACTGGCTTAGATACATAATCATCAAAACCAGCTTCCAGATATTGCTGCTTTGCACCATTAATTGCATTGGCTGTAAGAGCTATGCATGGAGCATTAATACTCTTATTATCTTCCATTTTCTTCATTTCGTGAAGAGTTTCAATTCCA
>JAILEJ010000328.1 GCA_024688095.1 Butyrivibrio sp. | reverse complement strand
GATTCAGATGATGAAGATGTTACGTCTGTTGAAAGCTCTATTATAGTTGATAGAAACAAAAATGTTGATAATGATTTTATAACTGGTGTTGATATTTCATCTTTTGTTTCACTTGATGATAGCGGAGTTACTTTTAAGGATTTTGATGGAAATGAAATTGATGAACAGGGCTTTTTTGATTTACTTGCAGCAGGTGGTTCAAATTATGCAAGGATAAGAATATGGAATAATCCTTATGATGAAAATGGAAATGGATATGGCGGTGGCACAAATGATTTGAATAAAGCTATTATACTTGGAAAGTATGCTACTAATGCAGGTATGAAGGTTTTAATAGACTTCCATTATTCGGATTTTTGGGCAGATCCTGGAAAACAGTATACTCCAAAAGCGTGGGCAAATATGTCTACAGATGAAAAAGTATCTGCTGTATATGATTTTACTTATGATTCGTTAAAACAAATTATTAACGCAGGTGTTAATGTAGGTATGGTTCAGATTGGTAATGAAACAAATAGTTCAATTTGTGGGGAAACTGACTGGACTAATATTTGCAATATTTTTAATAGCGGATCTAAAGCCGTAAGAGAAATAAACTCAGATATACTTGTTGCTATTCATTTTGCTAATGTAGAAAAGGGAAAATATCCTACATATGCAGAAACTCTTAAAAATAATAATGTTGATTATGATGTATTTGCATCTTCATATTATCCGATTTGGCATGGTACAGCTTCAAATCTTTCATCAGTTCTTAGTAATATAGCTTCTACCTATAACAAGAAGGTATTAGTTGTTGAAACACAGTATGCCTATACCTATGAAGATGGTGATGGCCATGAAAATACTATTAGAGAGGGCGCTTCAGGTCAGGAATATTATTATAGCATTTCAAGGCAGGGACAGGCTGATGAACTTAGTGATGTGGTAGAGGCAGTAACTAATGTTGGAGATAATGGAATAGGTGTATTTTATTGGGAACCGGCATGGATTCCAGTAAATGTCTATGATGCTGATGCAGAAGACGCTGAGGAAATTCTTGAAAAAAATAAAACAGCCTGGGAGCAATATGGTTCAGGATGGGCTTCATCATATGCTGGTGAATATCAGACTGATGCCGCAAATTATTTTGGCGGTTCTGCTGTAGATAATATGGCATGGTTTGATTTTGATGGAACTCCATCTGATATGGTAAATTTTTATAATCTTTTAAAGACAGGATCTGTAGCAGCATTAGATGTATCTGATATTACTACTGAAGATATTGAAATTATTTATGGTAATGACATTTCTTTGCCTGAAACAATTACTGTAAATTATAATGATGGAACTTCTGAAGAAGTAAGTGTTAGTTGGAATGAAGAGGATGTTTCAGCTATAAATAGTATTGGGACATTTGTAGTAAACGGAACGGTTACAACAACTTGTGGTGATAAGACAGTGCAAATAAATGTAACGGTTTTACCTGAAAACATTCTTCTAAATGGGGATTTTGAATCTGGAAGCACAGATTGGGATCTTTCAGGAATGGATGTTGAATCCGGTAAGGGTAATCAGAAAAATGGTACATCAAATCTTCATTTTTGGAATTCAAATGACTTCACAGGCAGTGCTACGCAGACACTGACTCTGGATAAGGGAACATATAAAGGCTATGTATATCTTATGGGTGGAGATGCTGATGAAAATAGTACCTTTAGTTATAGTGTTACTAATGGTAATGCTTCTTATGAAGCGTCTGGAACAGTTTCAGGATGGCAAGTTTGGAATAAGCTTGAACTTGACGAATTTGAAATATGCGAGGATGATACACAGGTAACTGTATCAATAGATATTAGCTGCTGTGGTGGTGCATGGGGAGCGTTTGATGATGCATATATTTATAAGGTAAATGACTCAGAAGCTTCTGATGATTCTTCCGTGGATTCTTCAGGCAATGATGACTCAGATGATATGTCAGAAAAAGAAGAGTTAACAGATTCAGAAGATACATCAGGTTCAGAATTTATTTCAGAAGATGGTTCAGCTTCAGAAGATGTATCGGGCTCAGGAGATATTTCAGACTCAGATAGTTCATCTGAAGGTAGCAATACTTCAGATACAACTTCAAATGAAGAGTTGTCATCTTCTGATAATATAACAGAAAATACTGTCTCTGATAGCACAGTATCTGATGATTCATCAACTGGTACAATTGCGGTTTCATCTGATAGTGATCTGACTGTTGATTCAGGCAGTGAAAATACAGTTAAAGTTACAGGAGTAAAATTAAATAAGAAAAAAAAGACGCTTAAAGTTGGTAAGACATTTAAATTAAAAGCAACAGTAAAACCAACTAATGCAACAAATAAGAAAGTTAATTTTAAATCCAGTAATACAAAGGTTGCTAAAGTAAATAAGAATGGAAAAATAACAGCAGTAGGTAAAGGAAAAGCTACAATTACTGTTACTACCAAAGATGGTAAATATAAAGCAAAATGCAAAATAACAGTAAAATGATATAGATACTTATATAAATATTTATATATAGTTTAATCTATATACTTACCCCTATAAATATAAGAGATGCAGATTTTCTGTATCTCTTATATTTTGCATATAAACGTTAAATAATGTATAATCACATGGAACGTAAGTTGTGCATATTTGATTATTTGGTAATAATCATAATTTTACGGCATTTATTATATAAATAATTGTTTGAGGAAAATAAATTGACCACTAAATCACCTAAACTTATAATTGTTATTCCGTGCTACAATGAAGAAGAGGTATTGCCAATAACAGCACCTCTTTTTTTGAATAAAATTCAATCTCTTGTTAGCAAGAATATGATCTCTGAAGGCAGCAAAGTATTATTTGTAAATGATGGAAGTAAAGATAGAACCTGGGAGATTATTACTGACCTGTCTAATTCTGATAAGGTTTATGAAGGAATCTGCCTTAGCAGAAACAGAGGACATCAAAATGCTCTATTAGCAGGTCTTATGTATGCAAAAGACAAATGTGATATTACTATTTCTATTGATTGTGATGGACAAGATGACATCGATGCCATGGATAAGATGGTTGAGGAATATTTAAATGGTGCTGAAATTGTTTATGGTGTTAGAGATAATAGGGATAGCGATACATTTTTTAAACGTAGTACTGCGCAGGGGTATTATAAGCTCCTTAATAAAATGGGAGCAGAAGTTGTATATAATCATGCAGATTACAGACTTGCATCTTCTAAGGTTTTGAAAGAATTTTCGAAATTTGATGAAGTTAATATTTATCTTAGAGGTATGTTTCCACTTGTTGGCTTTAAAAGTACATGTGTTTATTATAAAAGACATGAAAGATTGTCAGGAAAAAGTCATTATCCAATAAGTAAAATGTTGACGCTTGCAATTGATGGAATAACTAGTTTGTCAATAAAACCCATAAGAATTATTACAGGACTTGGTATTTTAATGGCGATTGTAAGTCTTGTTCTAATTATTTATGTATTTGTGTCATATTTTTCTGGAAATACTGTTCATGGATGGTCAAGTAACGTTATCATTGTGTTACTTATTGGTGGTATTCAGATGATTTCGCTTGGTGTTATAGGGGAATATGTAGGAAAAATATATCTTGAAACTAAACACAGACCTAAATTTATTATTAGTGAAACAACAGAGAATTCAGATATTGATAATAAGTGAAAATATTTGTTATATAAATAATACATAACAGATATATGTATTTTGATATACAAAGTTGTGGATTTTTTTGAATTAAATTAATATGTGATTAAATTATATTGTGTAAACGTTACAATTACTGAAAAAAATTTAAAAAAATATTGTATAAAAAAGCATAAAAGTATAGTGTTTAATATGTTTTAGATGTATAATTTTATTAAGGTATTAGGCACTTTAATTTTGAATAGTTCAGCAGTTCTTAAATTGGAATAGCTGAACTTTTTTATATTATGTGCTTTACTATTGCATTTAGAATTTTTTCACTGAAAGGGGTTTGTTTATGAAACAAAATAGCATGTTGGCAATGGTACTTGCTGGTGGACGTGGAAGCAGATTAAAAGACCTCACAAACAAGGTTGCTAAGCCGGCAGTTAGCTTTGGAGGAAAATATAAAATTATTGATTTTCCTTTAAGCAATTGTGCAAATAGTGGCATTGATGTTGTTGGAGTTCTAACTCAGTATGAATCTGTACTTCTTAATAGTTATGCGGCAGCAGGAAGAATCTGGGGATTAGATAGTAAAGATAGTGGTGTTTTTATCTTGCCACCAAGAGAAAAGGCTGATGCAGGCCTTGACGTATATAGAGGTACAGCTGATGCTATTTCTCAAAATATTGATTTTATAGATTCTTATGAACCTGAATATTTACTTATTCTTTCAGGTGATCATATATATAAAATGAATTATCATAAAATGCTCAAATATCATCAGGAAATGAAAGCTGACGCAACTATTGCTGTTATTGGCGTGCCTAAAAAAGAGGCATCTCGCTTTGGAATTATGAACACCACAGATGATGGTAAGATTTATGAGTTTGAGGAAAAGCCAGCTAATCCTAAGAGTAATCTCGCTTCTATGGGTATATATATCTTTAATTGGAAAGCTCTTCGAAAACTCCTTGTTGCAGATATGAAGAATGATGCATCAAGCCATGATTTTGGTAAAGATATTATTCCTACAATGCTTGCTGATGGTAAGAGTTTATATGCTTATAAGTTTAAAGGCTATTGGAAAGATGTTGGAACTATTGATTCTCTTTGGGAAGCAAATATGGATCTTCTTGATGATAGTAATGATCTTAATCTGGATGATGAATCCTGGAAGATATACACGGACGATGCAACTGATATGCCTCAGTATATTGGTGCAAATGCAGAAATATGTAATGCATATATTACACAGGGATGTAAGATTGAAGGCAAAGTTAAAAATTCTGTTTTATTTACCGGAACAGAGGTTGGAGAAAAATCCAGGGTTATTGATTCAGTACTTATGCCTGGTGCAATAGTTGGTGAAGGTGCTAGTGTTACAAGAGCACTTGTTGCAGATGGTGTTAAAATAGCTCCTGGATCTGTGGTAGGAAGTGCTGATAGTGATGAAATTTTACTTGTAGCAAAAGATGTAAAAGCAAAGGAGGGCAAATAATATGGCTATCAATGCATTTGGTATAATTGCTCCTGCCGGAGGTCAGATACAGGTAAAGGGATTACAAGATTACAGACCAATTAGTTCCTTTTCATTTCTTGGAAGATATAGAATTATAGATTTTCCGCTTTCAAGCTTAAGTAATAGTAACATAGAGCGTATTCAGGTTTACGCAAGCCAGAATCCTCGTTCTCTTGCTGAACATCTTGGCTCGGGACGAATTTATAATATTAACTCCAAAAGAGGTAAATTGCAGCTTCTGTTTAATCAGGACAGCACAGTAAATAATATATATAATACTGATATTCTCGCATACACAGAAAATCTCTCTATTATTGAGCGTATGCATCAGCCATATGTTATTATTACTCCTGGATATATGATCTTTAAACAGGATTATGGCAAACTTTTGGAAGATCATATTCAGTCTGGTGCTGATATTACACTTCTTTATCACAGAGTAAGTAATGCAAAGGAATCATTTAGAAACTGTGCGACTGTTAATCTTAACAGGCAAAAAGGTGTAGTTTCTATTGAACCTAATGCTGGTAATGCTTCAGATAAGAATATCTTTATGGATACATATATCATGAAGAGAGAGCTTTTTGTAGAACTTATAAGACTTGCCAATAAAGTTTCATCTGTATTCAGACTTGTTGATGTTATAAATATGGAAAACAAAGAACTTGATATACGTGGTCATTCACACAAGGGCTTTTTTGCAGCTGTTACTGATTTTAAGAGTTATTTTGATGCTAATATGCAACTCCTTGATTTTAAACTTGCATCTGAACTTATTACAGATGAATGGCCAATTTATACAAGAACCACAGATGCCTGCCCTGTTAAATACACAGGTTGCTCAAGTGTAAAAAATTCTATGGTAGCTAATGGTTGTGTCATTGAAGGTACAGTGGAAAATTCTATTATAGGAAGAGGCGTTGTTATTAAAAAAGGTGCCTTTATTAAGGACTGTGTAATTATGGGACATACAGTTATTGATAAGGATGTTCATCTTGAAAATCAGGTTGTTGATAAATGGGCCAAAATTAAGAATGTAAAAGAAATTATTTCTACACCAGATCAACCTGGTTATGTTAAGAGAGAAGATGTTCTTTAACTTTTTTGAATTTCAATTAAAATTTATTTCATATAAAATATACAAATTGTAAGTATGGATTTTTGTATAATATTTACGAGATTTTACAAAAAATTTAGATTTAATATTGATTAAATTTAATGCTACCCCCGTGATATTAAAGGTATTTTGATATTATGGGGGTATTTGTGTAGTTATCAAGATTTTATATAAAATTTATTGCTTTTTAATCTGTTTATAATAACATATTTGCGAAATGTCACTTATAATATATATGTAATTTGATTTATTTTACAAATTTCAAAGCTTATGAGGAGGCACCACAAATGGCAGATGTATCAAAAAAGAAAAAGAATGTAAAAAATAGTAATGGAGGATTTGGCATTAAATGGCGAATGCTCTTAATGATTGTGCCTGTAGTAGTTGTTGCCTTAGTTGTTGTATCTTTGGTCAGCACTAATATAGCATCAACTGAAATTTCAGAGACTATGAGTAGTTATGTTGATTCAGAAATTCAGGCTAATATTAATACGATTGATAGTAAGCTTGAATCTATTAGAAATACAGCAGAGAATTTGTCAGTGTTTGTTTCTGAAACATATCAGATTGCTGGAATGGATACATATGCCAAGATATTTGGTGATGTTGTTACAGAAAGTGATCTTATAACAGGTAGTGGTATATGGTTTGAACCAAATGTATATACTGGTGATGAAGCTTATGCAAATCAGGAATATGTAGGTCCTTATTGGTATGAAGATGGTGCTTCTATTGTAGAGGACTGGCAATATTCTAATGCGGAATATGATTATTTCAGTCAGGAATATTATACAAATGCCAAGGCACTTACCACACTTAATGCAACTATTACAGATCCATATTATGATCCTTCAAGTGGAACTATTATGGCATCATGTTCTGCACCAATATTAGTTGATGGTAATTATATTGGATGTATTACCTGCGATATTACACTTGATGTTATTTCAGAACTTGTTGGAAGTATTAAGGTTGGTAATACAGGAATGGCAACAATGATTACTTCTGATGGTACATATGTATATTGTTCTGATGCAGAAAAATATGAGAATGGTGTTAAGATTACAGAAGATTCAACTGATGAAATATATGAAATATCAGAATACATTATGAGCAATGTTGAAGGTATGCATGAATTTGGAACATCTCAAAGTCTTAATGCATATTTTGATACAGTTCCTGAAGTTGGATGGAAACTAATAGTTGTCATGCTTCAGTCTGAAGTTAATGAAGCTGTTAATAAGATGGTAAGGATAACAGTTCTTATCAGCATAATAGCAATAGTACTTGCTGTAGTAATTATATTCTTTGTAGCAAGCAATATAGCAAAAACTATTATTAATGTTAACAACTTTGCTAAGGAACTTGCTTCTGGAGACTTTACTGTTTCGGAAATGAAATCGAATCGTACTGATGAACTTGGTGCAATGAGTAAAGCTCTTAATGAAATGTTTAGAAGTAATAAGGGTATTATTTCTAATATTAGTTCAGAATCAGGAAATATTAATGATAGTGCAAGTACACTTGGAGCTATGTCACAGCAGCTTGCTGCTGAATTCTCAAAGATTCAGAGTAATATGGTATCTGTTAATGATGCAATGATGAGTACAGGTGCGGCAACTGAAGAGGTGTCTGCTTCAGTTCAGGAAGTTAATACATCTGTAGAAGATCTGGCAAGAGAGACAGAATCTGTTGCAGCTGAAGTTAAGAATATTAAGAGAAGAGCTTCTGATATTCAGGAAAAGAGCCGTGCAGCGCAGGAAAGTTCTACTCAGATTGCT
>JAILEJ010000317.1 GCA_024688095.1 Butyrivibrio sp. | reverse complement strand
TCATCAAGAACCACAAATGCATCACACAAATTAAGAGAAGAAATCATCTTCTCTCTTTTTTCTCCCTGCATACCACCATAGAAGTTTAAAACATCTCCACCATGCTGATGAATTACAAGCTTTTTGCCATGCTTTTTTGCGCCTTTTATAAAAAAAAGTTTTCTATAATAGCTTGCATCAGAGGCCATATTTACATGTACGATATCATATTTTTTTATCGAAAAAATAAATCTGATATATGCTTCAACAGCTTTGAAAAGCTTGGTCAGCTTACTCCCATCAACCATTGTTCCTATGTAGGTAAGTTCTATATAATCTTCTATGCCTGCAGCATATAAATTATTTACAACGCCCGACACTCCACCTTTTACAGATCTGTCCGCTCCAAGCATAAGTACTTTTAATTTTTCTTTTTTCATTTTCATTGATTCCTAAAAATCTATTATTTTTACAAATAGAAAGTTTCCTTCAACATTAAAATTTTTCTATCGTACAAACTTTCAATTTGTTTTTTTATCATACGCAAGTAAGATGTAGTAGGTCAGACATATAATAAGTGTATTGGGATGTTTCATACAGGTATAAAGAAGCTTATTACTAAGCCCGTTTACATCAAGAGGTGTATTTCTTATCATATCTTTGATGTCCTGTCTTCCAAACACTTTTTTTGCTCTCTTTACATAGCCTTTTCCGCCTCTTAATTCATTATTTTTTAGTTCGACAAAAAGCATTCTTACATACTCTCTGTCCATCTGATATTTGCCATTTGAAATACCCTTTTCACTAAAAATGTTCATAAAGGTCTTATAGTTGAGATCAAGATTGGGAATAAACCCCTCGTTATAACCATGCATCATGGATTCGTTTATTGTCCTGTAATGGTAAAAATGTCCTTTCGGTACCACCACGATTCTGTCCACATCAAGCATGCACGGAAGCATAATATTAACATCCTCTGCTATTCTTATTTTCTCATTGCAGTATTTAAGATTATTCAGAATAACTTCTTTGGAAATAAGCTTCATACATCTGGACATTATAAAAGGACGTTCCTCTTCTCCAAGAAGTCTTTGCCTTATATCCTCGAGTTCTTTTCCAGAATATATTCCTGCAGGAAGACCATTTGACACTTTCTTTTTTTCTTTGGCCTTTTCTATTATATAGCCGCTGCTTATAATTTCCTTCTGAATCCCGTGAGCATTATCGCCATAAATAGAGGTATACTTTAAAAGTGTTTCTATCATGTCAGTATCTACCCAGTCATCACCATCAACATAGCACATGTATGGAGCAGATGCCTCTTTGGTTCCTGTAATCCAGGCTGACATAAGGCCTCCGTTTTCCTTATGTATAACCTTTACTCTGGAATCCTTTAAAGAATAATCATCACACATCTTAGGACAGTTATCAGGCGAACCGTCATCCACAAGAATTATTTCTATATTTTGTTCTGTCTGGTTTATGATGCCATTTACACATTCATCCAGATATTTTTCTGTTTTATAAACCGGAACAACAACACTTACTTTATATTTAGTATCCGTTAAATTTTTCATGCTACTATTATACGGCATATCGGTTATATTTTCCTTATAAAAATAATGCCCTCCTTACCACGAAGATAAGAAGGGCATATGATATTTTTAATAGACTTTGTGATCACCTGTCGGTAATCTGCCGAGTATGTTTATTAAGCGAATGGATTCTCTGTTGGGTATGGAAGTGATGCTGGCTGATTGTATCCGATTGACTCAGCTCCAACATACTTAAATACTTCGTAGAGGCTCTTTCCATAGTGTCCAAATGCAACTGCACCATGGTGAGGGAAGTTATTCTGGATCAGAACGTGTCTGTAGAATCTACCCATTTCATTTATAGCGAATACACCGATACCACCAAATGACATGCAGTCAACAGGAAGGATTTCACCTTCTGCTACATAGCAACGTAAGTGGTTGTCTGATGTGCTCTGTAATCTGTAGAATGTAATCTCTGATGGTGCAATGTTTCCTTCAAGAGTACCCTGTGTAACTTCTTCAGGCAGATTTCTTGCCATGATCTTCTGGTATTTCATTGTAGCCTGAGTAAGTCTTGTTGAGCATGTATTTCCGCAGTGGAAGCCCATGAATGTATCTGTGTGCTTGTATGGGAACTTGCCCTTGATTGACTGCTCATACATATCAGCTGGAACAGAGTTGTTGATGTCAAGAAGTGTTACACTTTCTCCACTTACACATGTTCCGATAAACTCACTGATTGCACCATAGATATCAACTTCACATGATACAGGGATTCCTCTTCCTGTAAGACGGCTGTTAACATAGCATGGAACAAAACCAAACTGTGTCTGGAATGCAGGCCAGCACTTTGTTGTAAGTGTAACGAATTTTCTGTAGCCCTTGTGAGCCTCGATCCAGTCAAGAAGTGTAAGCTCATACTGAGCAAGCTTCTCAAGTACTTCAGGCTTCTTGTTACCTGAACCAAGATCCTTCTTCATATCTTCAACTACTTCAGGAATACGAGCGTCTCCTGCATGGTTCTTGAAGCTTTCGAAAAGGTCAAGCTCTGAGTTCTCTTCGATCTCTACACCAAGGTTGTAAAGCTGCTTAATAGGAGCGTTACATGCAAGGAAGTTCATTGGACGAGGTCCAAAGCTGATGATCTTA
>JAILEJ010000296.1 GCA_024688095.1 Butyrivibrio sp. | reverse complement strand
TTGAATAACATCTGCTTCATTATTTTCTGCATTTTCTATATGTACAACTTCCATTGTACTTGCTTCTTCTGTAATAATTTCAGATGAAGGTTCAACTGTAAACTTAACGCTTACATCATATCCTTCTCTAGGCGATAATTCTTCACCATCTTTAGAAAAAGTAATATCAAATGCTACATAACCTGAAACATTTTCTGCACTTGATGCATCATTTAATGTATTTTCTACTTCTTTATTTTCAACTGGTGTAATTGATAATTCTGTTCCTTTAGGAAATGCTCCTTCAGGTGCTACTACGCTTACAGAAACGGATTTATATGAATTTGATCCTGTGATTTCCTCACTTACAAATTCTTCTTCTTTTTCTTCATCTGTAATTATTTCAGTTTCATCGATTAAAATGTCAGTATTTTCTTCAACAACTTCTTCTGCTGGTGTTTCTTCTGGCACTGTCTCTGCCGGAACTTCTTCCGCTGGTGCCTCTTCCACTGGATCTCCATCTACCGGTGCTTCCTCTACTGGAGCTTCTTCCACTGGTGTTTCCTCTGCGGGTACTTCTTCTACCGGAGTTTCTTCCACTGGTGTTTCCTCTGCGGGTACTTCTTCTACCGGAGTTTCTTCCGTAACAACTTCTTCTGTAGCCATAACTTCTTCTACAGGTTGCTCTTCGTTTTCCTGAACAACTTCAGATTCAGTAATAGGCTCTTCTGAAACAGGTGTTTCATTAGCCTCTACAGGAATTACTTCCTCTACCGGCGCTTCAACAACTTCTTCAACTATTTCTTCAGCCGGTACTACATCTTCTACGATTTCCTCAATAGTCTCAATTTGTTCGCATTCAAGAACTTCTTCTACAGGTTCTTCAACTGACTCATTCAGAACATCTGAGCCAATCTCTTCAACAAGTACCTCTTCTGCGGCGTAAGTTCCAATAACATTTACGTCATTGCCGAATGTTGAAGCAATTAATGTAAGGGCAAGCGCAAATGCCATTGTGCGTTTCATCTTTTTGATCATATAAGACCTCCCTACTACATAAACAAACCTGATTTTATAAAAAAAGCGACTAGTTAAGATGATGCTTTTTCTATACTGTTACCTTCATCCTCTGTATAAGCACTATCTAAAATTCTTAATAGCTCTAACTCACTCCGAAACTTTATTCTTTCCTGTCGTTCTGCCCAAAGGACTTCGCCTTGCCATGTTCCGTTCTGCTGATGCTTTATCTTTACCACAAATGTTTTGATATCTTCATGAGCATCAAGATTTTCTTTAAATAGTTCAAATCTCAGAGGTTCTTCATTGTTAATTTTCACCATATAAAATTCTCCCTCTATATTTTTTGTTGTTTTTAGAATATCAAGACATCTATCATAAAACCTATCATATTTAATCACATATTTGATTGTTTATGATTTTTTATGATTGTTTATGTTTTGTTTAGAAACGAAAAAAAACTCTCAAAGTTTACTTCTAAACTTTGAGAGTTTTTGTAAATTGTGTATTCAATTTTGATTAAATCAAGTTATTTTTTTACAGTAGCTTTTTTTGTTACGGCTTTCTTTGCAGCTGGCTTTTTTTCTGTTTTCTTTGGAACAGGCTTTTTAGCTGTTGCCTTCTTTGGTTCTTCTGCCTTTTCAACTTCAAGTAATTTCTTAAGAAGAGATAACTTTCCAGCATCACCTTCTACAGCAATTAATCCTTCTTCTGCAGCCTTCTCAGGATCAAGTTCTCCACTTAATACCTTAAGTGCTACATCACCTGTTGTACGAAGTCTGAAATCATGATCATAATATTCATAAGGTTCAACTTCTGCGCCCTTTCCATCGAATTCTACATAGAAAGCTCCTTCGCCTTTTCCTTCAATATCAAATTCCACTGCAAGATGTTCCTTTATAGACTTCGCATCAACTGTTTTTACTGCCTTTTTGGCCTCTTTAACTAAATTTTCGTAGGTCATTGTATGCCCCCTCCGCTCAAATTGCTATTGATTACAACATTGCCATTATACATCTATGCCTAAAGTGTTGTAAATACTGCTTTTTAGTTTTCATAAAAAAAAAATTAATAAAAAAATTTACTACTCTTAAGAAAAAGATTTTTATAACCGATATTCTTGGTGTAAGATTTCAAAGATTTCTAACGGATATAGAAATCGAAATCAAAGTTAGTCTATCGACCACGGATGGCTTAATAGGCAGTATTATGTAAAGGAGATTAAGCCATGTGTGAAGTTGTCGCATTTGATTCAACAAGAAAAAAACTCAAATCAAATTCAAATAGTAAATATAATTATTATAATAAGAAAAATGATTATGATGATGATAAGCCAATATCAGCCTGGGATGTAAATGATTTTCAGGATATGTATGAAATGACAGAAAAACAGATGGGTAAAAACAATGCCTGGAAATTAATATACGAGCTAATCCGCCTTAGAGCAGGAGAAGCCCGTACAATAGATACTGATGCAATTAACTGGAATGAACTATAATACTTATACAGTTATAGTCTGAATCCAAATACCCTTTTTTACTAAAATAAATCCTATTGCGCACTTTATAAGCTCAATAAGCTGACAGCAAACAAAAATAGTCAGTATAGGAAGGCTTGTAAAGTGCGTTAGTACGTATGCTAACGGAATAGAAAACACCCACACAAAGCATGCATCAAACAAGAAGGTTATAACTGTTTTTCCTCCAGATCTTAAAGTAAAATATGCAGCGTTTTCATATGCATACATAGGCATAAAGAAAGCCGAAACCATAATAAATCTTGTTGCAAGATCTTTTACAATCTGCTCTGTGTTGTATATATTTGGAAAAAATGGTGCCACAAGCATTAGTAATGTTCCAGATACAACGCATATCATAATTGCAAAAAAGGTAAGTCTATATGAATCATATTTAACATCTCTTTTTCCAGCCCCCAGTTCCTGACCAAGAATGATAGCAATTGCATTTCCCATTGCAATAAATACAATATTAAAAACATTAGAAATAGTAGAAGAAATATTAAGTGCTGCTATTACTTCCAGCCCTCTTATGGAATAATTCTGCAATAATATTGTTTGTCCTGCAGACCAAAATGTTTCATTAACAAGAAGCGGTGATCCCTTTATAATAATATTTTTTAGTACATTTCCAGGAATATATAAAGAATTATACGCCCCTTTTATAAATTTATGTCTGTTATAATTTTTGTGAGTATATATAACTATAATGATCAATTCTACAAATCTTGATATTAATGTCGCAATAGCTGCTCCAACAACTCCAAGTGCAGGTGCACCAAATTTTCCATATATAAGGATATAATTAAATACAAGATTTACAAATACGGCCACTATTCCTGCCCTCATAGGCATAATTGTGTCACCACATTCAGAAATTGTTCCCGAGTAAACCTGTGTAATAGCAAATGGCAAGAGCTCTAATAACGATATTGCTAAATATGCCTTTGCATATTTTAAAGTTAAATTAATATCCCCTGTTTCACCGCCCTGATGCAAATATAACATAATAAGGTTATCCTGCAGTCCATACATTATAATGAATCCAAGGGCTGATAAAATAACGCATATTATTATTTTGAATCTAAAAGTATATCTTACACCTTCTGAGTCACCTTTCCCATAATACTGTGCGGTAAAAATACCTGCGCCTGCAACTCCTCCAAAAATCATCAAATTAAAAACAAACATCAACTGATTAATTATCGCAACACCTGACATCTGTTCTGTTCCAATCTGACCAACCATTATATTATCCAGCATATTTACAAAATTTGTTATACCTTGTTTAACCATGATTGGTATTGCTATTATTAGCAATCTCTTATAAAAAGCTCTACTTCCAACTACCTTATTTAAAAATCTCTGTTGTACCATATTAAATCTTTTCCCACTTTCATAAAATTACAAGCCACCTCTATACAATTAACTTTCTTCTTTAATATCACTTTTTGAAAGTCAACGTTTCTATTCTACAGTATTTTTTTTATTATTGGGAATAAATTTTTTTAAAAGAAATAAGTCCCACGTTGGCAAGACGCAGGACTTATCAGGTAGGAGATTTCTTATGACTATTTGTATGTCATGTGTTAGCATTTGCTAACAAAAAGAATATACCATACTATTTTTTTATTTGCAAGTAAATTTTTAAATTTTTTTTAATTTATTTTCTATCATTGCTCCAGTTTTTCTATCCCAGAACGCTCTTACTATTTAATTTTACTGCCAAATATGCTATTCTACTACATAGGGAAAAGTAATATATTGGGGTAATTATATGGACATATCAAAATATGATGAATCTATTATTCAGGAACTGAATTTTATGGAAGAAAATCGTTTTTCTGATCCATCACTTGTAATCAAGAAAGCAAAATCTTTTCTTGAATTAGCAACAGAGAAAAACGATATGAATCTGATCGGCTATGCTGATTTTTATCTTGGTGATTGTTATTATACGCTTGGCAATATCACAAAATGTATAGAATATACCAATAGTGCAATTCAGGAATTCACATTATCAGAAAACTGGTATAAGGCTGGAGGATGCTACAACCTGTTAGGCATAGTTTTTTCTAATCAGGGAGATACTTCCAATGCACTGACTAGTTATTTTGAAGCTATTTCTCTTGCAGAAAGACATGGTGATAGTTTCGTTGGATCTTTGGCTTATGAAAATTATGCTGAAATGTGTGAATCTTGTAACATAAATGACTATGCTCTTGAAAATGCATTAAAAAGTAAAGAACTTATCCTTAAGTGCAGAGATAATTCAAGATTTCACGTAATTTATACTCTTGTGCTTGCAACTATATTGAAAATCTATCTAAAAACTAATGATATAGACAATAGTATTCTTGCATATGAAGATCTTATGAATGCTTACGATGAAAAATCCGATTTAGAGCATGGCCTTGATTTTTATGTTGTCCAGCTCTTATATGCAAACAAGACAGGGCTTTTAGATGAAGAACAGTGTTTAAAAGAAGCTTTAGAATCCTTTGACAACAATGAATATAAAACAGATTATTTTATGTACGTTCTTGATTTAATGCGCTATTTAAAAGATAACAACAGATATGAAACACTCGGATATATTTGCTCTGAGATGGACAAAATATTGGATGAAGCCAATTATCCAGCCTATAAACTTAAAATTTCTGATATTAAAATTGACTATTTGCAACATGAAAACAAAAAAAATGAATTATTTGATGCTCTTATCGACTATCGTAAATATTTTAAAATGCAGGAAAATCAAAATTCAGTTACCCTTAATTATCTTGCACAATTAAGAGATTCGCTTGCAGTTCAGAAGAATAATATACAAGTTCTTCAGGAAAAAGTAGTTACAGACGAATTAACAGGAATTCATAATAGGAGAAGATTTGCAAAGTTATCTAAGCAGCTTCAAGACAAAGCAAGACAGAATCATGTTCATTTTGCTATTGAAATGCTTGATATTGATAAGTTTAAGCAGATAAATGATAGAAACGGACACAGAACGGGTGATCTTTGTTTAAATGCTATTGGTCAGGTTTTACAATCTCTTCAGGATGATAACATATACTGTTATAGATATGGCGGAGATGAATTCAGTATTCTTTTTTACAACTATACTGATGAACAAATTCGAGAGATTTGTAATAAATTAAGTGAACGAGTTAAAGACGTTTTTATTATAAAAAGACTTCCTCTTACAACTATATCGCAAGGAATATGCAATATCATACCATCAATGAAAGACAGCATTACATCTCAGCTTGCTTCTGCAGACAAAGCTCTTTATGAAAGCAAAGGTCTTGGAGGAAACAAAATTACAATTATTAATTAAATGTAATATATTTAGCTTATTGCCATAAGAAGGGACTTTCGTATTTCGAAAGTCCCTTCTAGCAAATTATTTGCTTTCCACAAATGATTCTATAATTTTTCTATACTATACTGCACAAATCACTTAATTTTCAAAGCGCGCATAGAATTAAGGATTGCAAGTACCGCAACACCTACATCTGCAAATACTGCAGCCCACAGATTTGCTATTCCTAGTGCACCTAAAATAAGTACCAGCACTTTTACACCTATTGCAAATATAACATTCTGCCTGACAATAGTTAATGTTTTTCTTCCAATTTTAACGACCGTTGCAATCTTGCTAATATCATCATCCATTATGACAATGTCTGCTGCTTCTATTGCAGCATCTGAGCCAAGGCTTCCCATCGCTATTCCGACATCAGCCCTCATTAAAACCGGCGCATCATTAATTCCATCACCAACAAAACCAAGTTTTCTTTCACAACTATCAATAAGTTTTTCAACTTTTTCAACTTTATCAGCTGGTAGTAATTCATAATGACATTCATCTACGCCAACTTCATTAGATACCCATTCTGCTGCCTCTTTCCTGTCACCTGTAAGCATAACGGTTTTGCTCACACCTACTTTTTTGATATTTTTTATTGCCTCTGATGCGCCTTCCTTTATTACATCAGAAATAACAATATTTCCTAGATACTTTTTATCTTCCGCAACATATACAATGGTTCCAATATGGGTAATTGGCCTATAGCTTATGTTATTTAATTCCATCAACTTTGAATTACCGATTAATACTTCTTTACCATCAATTATTGCTTTTATTCCTTGTCCTGCAACTTCTGCCTGCTCAGTAATTCGATTACGCTGAAGCTCATTTTTATAGGCTGCATTAATTGATTGAGCTATAGGATGTGTTGAATATCCTTCACCTAGAGCCGCTATTTCAAGGAGATAATTTTGATCTATTCCTCCTTCTGGATTTATTTTTGTTACTTTAAATTCACCTTTTGTAAGAGTTCCAGTTTTATCAAATACTATTGTATCCATATCAGCAATTATCTCAAGATAATTGCTTCCTTTAACAAGAACACCTTTTTTTGAAGCAGCTCCAATTCCTCCGAAAAATCCTAGTGGAACAGATATAACCAACGCACATGGACATGAAACAATTAGAAAAGTACAAGCTCTATATATCCATTTTGTAAAAGAATCGCCTAATATAATAGGTGGTAATATAGCTAAAACTACTGCACCGATTGTAACTATTGGTGTATAGTATCTTGCGAATCTCGTAATAAAATTTTCAATTCTAGATTTCTTATTACTTGCATTTTCTACTAATTCCAGTATTTTAGCGACTGTTGAATCTTCGTAAATCTTTGATGTCTGAATTTTTAATATTGAATCTCCGTTTACACAACCACTGATTACTTCATCACCAGAAACAACTTTTCTTGGAACAGACTCTCCAGTCAATGCAGCTGTATCAATAAATGATTCTCCTTCAAGAACTATTCCATCTAAAGGAATCCTCTCTCCAGGCCTTACTACTATAGTACTACCAACTGCTACATCTTCTGGATCAACTTTCTCAAAACTTCCATACTCTTTTTCAAGATTAGCATATTCAGGAGCAATACTCATCATTTCAGCAATTGATGCTCTTGATTTTCCTACAGCATAACTTTGGAACAATTCTCCAACTTGATAAAAAAGCATAACCGCACATGCTTCAGAAAATTCTCCAACAAAAAATGCTGCAAAAGTAGCTACCATCATAAGAAAATGTTCGTCAAAAACATTTCCGTTTCTAATATTTCTTAATGCACGCCAAATCACATCATATCCAATAATAACATATGGTATTGCAAATAATACGCCCTTTACAACCATAGGTAACTTGTCGAATATACCAATCTTTTCCAATATAAGAAAAAGAAAGAATAAAAATCCAGAAATTAAAATTCTCTTTAATACTTTTTTTTGTTTTTTGTTCATTACAGAGTCCGCCTTTAATCATTTCTGCTTTTACACTTATTTTGTGTGTTTTACAGTTCTACCTCAAATTCATCCTCTGCCTTTTTTCCTGCAGCAATTGCAGCTTTCAAAATCTCATCATATCTATCTTCATCTGCTTCCAGCATAAATTTCTGCGTTAGGAAGTTTACACTGGCATCACTAACTCCTTCAACCTTCTTAATTGCTGCTTCAACCTTAGCTGCACAATCTGCACAATCAATTTCACATTTAAATTTCTTTTTCATAATTCAGTTCCTTTCTAACTTATATATTTTTCTTCTCATATTTATTTTTGTTTCATTTTTTCAATTACTACGTAATATCGTGATGCATAATAAATTTAATATTTACTCTTCAATATGCTCTCTACCCTGATCTATTATTGTTCTTACATGATCATCAGCCAGGAAGTAAATAACAGATTTACCTTCTCTTCTAAAATTTACCAGTTTTGCCTGTTTTAATATTTTTAATTGATGAGAAATTGCTGATTGAGTCATGTTCAGTGTTTCCGCAATATCGCACACACAAATATCTGCTTCAAAGAGAGCAAACAGTATTCTCATCCTTGTAGAATCACCAAAAACTTTAAATAATTCTGCCAGATCATATAGTTCATCTTCATCTGGCATATTTTTTGTAACTGCTCTTACCTTATCTACATGTATTTCTTCTACTTCACACTTTTCAATTTCGTTTTCTGCCATAGTTACCTCTTTATAATTACTTAGTTTATAATTTGTCTTAATACGTTCTATTTATTTTTAACATATGAGCATTTGTTCATATGTTTGATTTAAATATATAATTTTTTTTCTTTAATGTCAATAAAAATACATGCTACTTAAATAAATTATTTTATATGTTTAGGTAGAAAAATTTATTAATTACAATGAAAAAGTGGTGTAAATTACTAATAATAAAAGTATTTACACCACTTTAGCCATTTAATTATCTCTATATTTAATTTATTTTTTAATATCTTTTAGAAGATATCTCTTTTTAAAAAATTATTATAATTAAAGGCTATATAAAAACTGTTTCCCTTGATATTATGTTTTTTGCACTTTAAAATTAACATTTTCACGTGAAACATTTGTTATTGATTAATAAACAATTGTGCTTCATATGGTTTTAATTTATTTTTTCTTTCACCTACTAACATTTTCAATTCTTCAGATAGTTCATATTCCTGATCTTTGTTAGTCAAATTTGTAACAAATATCCATTTTCTGCCATTCTTTTGTCTTTCAGATATATCTACACCATCTGTACTTTCACCCAATACTTTAATATTATTTTTTTCTATAATTCTATCTATTATCTTCTGCATTAACTTTTCTGATGGTTCTGTGCCAATATAATACGCATGACCTTTACCATACCTGTTTTCTGTTATTGCCGGACTATTTTTATAAAAAATATCGGAGCTGTAATATGCTACTGTTTTTGCGCCTTTAATGTCAATAATATCAGCCCATTTAAAAACTGAATAATCCTCATTTTCATACCTTACTTCACAATTATGTTCAAATAAACAATCATATTCAGGTATTTCAATTCCCAATAATTCGCCAAGCCTTCCCGGTAATTCATATTCTGTCATACATACATTGTTATCATCTTTAACACCTGCTCTCATATCTAATACAAGATTTCCACCATTTTTTACATATTCAAAATATTTATTTTCTAATTCAGAATTCATTAAATATTGTAGAGGCGCTATTATTAACTTATATTTGCTAAAATCCTCGTTTTCTGTTATAAAATCTACTGGAACATTTCTATTAAACAATGGCTTATAATAACAATGTAAATGTTCTACATATTTTAATTCAGGATGATTGGGCTGTATTTGTATTGCATAATTCTGTCTAAATGAATGTACTATTCCAACTTCAGTTTTCGGAATACTTCCCTCAAAATCATCCATGAAAGGCTTAATTCTACTTATCATATTTTTTATTTCATCATATATTCTTCCTGGCCTTCCACTATGTCCAAGAATTCCATGCCAATATTGTTCAGTCCCATAAGCACATGCTCTCCATCTGAAAAAAACAATTGCATCAGCTCCATGTGCTATTGATTGCATTGCCCATGCTGATGACTCCCCTGGATTCAATGCTCTTCCCATTGTCGCCCATCCTGCTATACCAGTTTGCTGTTCCATCATCCAGAAGCTTCTTTTTTTATAACTTCTTATTACATCATGACATGCAGCCATTTCATTATATGGTTGATTGGGCTGTTTTTGCCAGTTTCCTGCAGGATATATGTCATTAGAAACAAAATCCAATAATTCAGCTAAATCATAATAATTAACTTTATCATCGAAACACATATAGTTATGAGTTATAAAATGATTTGGACAATTTTTTCTTATTATTTCAACCTGCATTTTCGCAAAATCTACTATTAAGTCTGAACAAAAACATTTCCAGTCAAGTAATTGGGATGGATTTTCTCCTGTAACAGTTACCAATGGAGGCATTATTTGATTAAAATTGTTATATCCCTGGCTCCAAAATACTGTTCCCCACGCTAAATTTAATTCCTCTATTGTATTATATTTGCGCTTTAACCAGTCTTGAAATCTCTGTTTACAATTATCACACATGCACAGATCACCATGTGAATTACCTAATTCATTATCTATTTGCCAGCCAATAACCCCAGAGTTACTTGAAAAATTACTAGAATATGCCTCCACAAATCTTTTTATATGTTCTCTATACACCTTATTAGATTGACAATCATGATGCCTTCCACCAAAATACCTTCTTTTCCCAGTCTTATCTATTGGTTGTATTTCTGGATTCTTTTCTATTATCCATGCTGGTGGAGCTGCAGTTGGCGTTCCCAGTATAGTCTTTATGCCATATTTATCTAAGATTGAAATGGCTTCTTCGAGCCAGCTAAAATTGAATTTTTCTTCTTCTGGTTCCATTTTAAACCATGAAAATTCACCCATTCTTACAACTTGGATACCTAACTCTTTCATAAGCTGAGCATCTCTTTCCCACCTTTTCTTTGGCCAATGTTCTGGATAATAATCCACTCCAAAATGTATACCCATATTATCTATACCCTCCTTTTAATATTTCTTTCACGTGAAACATCATTTTAATATAATTTAAGATTTCAATCGTAATCATTCCATTCCCCATTTTACCGTCTTTTTATAATCTGACTGCTTTAGTCAAATACCATGATTTGCTTATTTTGCTTATATTCAAATTATAATTTTTTACATTTCTTTTGTTCTTATTTAATTTTGTTACACTTATTCTATTCTAAATAGTTTTTTTAAATTTTTTTACTTTTGATACAAAACTGAAGGCTTGTTTTAATTTTCGAACTTTTTTTAATAATAAACTAGATATGACAGACGGGCACAGAAAATTTCCATAAAGCAATATTCTATTATTTGTGTGCATATTATCATATTATAGTATATTCATAAATATCATTTGCTTTTGTTTAGTATGACTTGAACTAATTTATGCAATTTAGTTACAAAAATTTTCTCTTATATTTTTTTAAAATTAATTGTATTAATATATCCCTGTATTTTAACTTTTATGTTTTATATTAATTATACATTTTATATTTTTTGCTATTCTTTATTAAGTATATATCCATACACTTTTTTATATATTGCAAGTTAATTATTTTTTTTGCAAGAATTTTTGCATATATTTTTTAGATTTTATTTAAATTCATTTTATTATTTTTATTCTTTGTTTATATTTTATTTTTCTAATATTTGTTTTCTGCTAAGTCATTTTAATAAATTATATTGCTATTTTTTATGTTTCATCTAAATTTCTCTATATTTGCCCATTTAAGTCAATATTTCTTTGTTTATGATATTTAATACCTTTTTTTTATTTTCCGACCATTTTGGGGCTATTAAAAGCTTTTTGGGTCCATCACCTGTTAAACGGTGCACAATTACCTCATCTGGAATTAAATCTTTTAATACTTTTAATATTTTTATATATTCATCTAGTTCTAGTGCTTTAAACTTTCCAAGTTCATAATCTTTGGCAAGATCTGTTCCACGTAACACATGTAATAATTGCAATTTTATGCCATTTATGCCTGAATTTATTACATATTTCACTGTCTCAATCATTTCTTCTTGTGTTTCCCCCGGCAACCCCAAAATTACATGTACAATAACTTCTATTCCCCTTTTTTTAAGTTCTATAACTGCCCTGTCATATATTTCCAAAGAATATCCTCTTCGGATATAATTAGCAGTTTTTTCATGTATAGTTTGTAAACCAAGTTCAACCCACACAGGCTTTATCTTTCTTAATTCTTCTAACAATTCTAACACTTCTTGACTTAGGCAGTCAGGTCTTGTTGCGATTGATAATATTACTATATCTTCCTGATTTATAGCTTCGTAGAAAATTTTTCTTAAATAATCAATTGGTGCATAGGTATTCGTAAAGCTTTGGAAATAAGCTATATACAAACAGTTATTTACTTTTGATTTAATTAGTCCTTTTGCATCATCAATCTGCTCTTTAATTTTCTTGTTTTTATCAGCTGCAAATTCCCCAGATCCGCCTTCTGAACAAAATATGCATCCTCTTGTTCCTATTGTTCCATCTCTATTAGGGCAAGATACATTTGCACTTAATGCAATTTTATATACTTTTTGTCCATATTTTTCTTTTAAATACTCACTTACAGTTTTCATTTTTCACTTCTTTTCATAATATTTCATCGGAATTAAGAATTATAGTAAACGGCCCATCATTAATTAATTCCACTTTCATATCTGCTCCAAACACGCCAGTTTCCACTATTTGAACATTTTCTTTGCTTTTATCTATAATATAATTATATAGTTCATTTGCTTGTTCTGAACCTGCTGCATTAGTAAATCCTGGCCTATTTCCGTGTTTACAATCGGCATAGAGAGTAAATTGTGACACTAATAGTAGTTCTCCGCAAACATCTTTTAAGGCTAAATTGGTTTTACCATTTTCATCTGAAAAAATTCTCAACCCTGACATCTTTTTAACCATTTTATCTGCAATTTCTTTTGTATCACTGTGACTTATTCCAATAAATACCAAAAATCCTTTATTTATTTTCCCTGTGATCACATTATTCACACTTACCTTCGCTTTGTTAACAACCTGAATTAAAAATTTCATTTTTTCCTCCGAATTTTCGAACTTTTTTTCTCCATTTTTTCTGTAATTTTCTAGAATTTTTATTCTATCATGGATTTTTTTATTTTAATATATTTTTTTGTTATTTTAACTATTATCTTTAGTTAGATGTTTTTTGTTTTTTCAACCTTTAACATTGATTATTATAATTTTTGTTTTTAGTTATTTATATATATCACAATAGTTTTTAGTTATTATAATTTCTAACTTCTATTCTTTTGTTATATGTTATTTGTTACTGGTTATTTGTTTTTTATTAGATGTTTTTTGTTATTGGTTAGATATTATTGGTTTTATGTTAGTTGTTTTTTGTTTTTGGTTATATATTTTATGTTTTCTGTTATCTGTTTTCTGTTTTTGGTTAGTTATTTTTAGTGTTTTGTTAATTGTTTTCTGTTATCTGGTTAGTTGTTTTATGTTTTTTGTTAGATGTTTTCTGTTTTTGGTTATATATTTTATGTTCTCTGTTATTTGTTTTCTGTTTTTGGTTAGTTGTTATTAGTGTTTTTGTTAGATGTTTTTTATTTTTAGTTATTATAG
>JAILEJ010000224.1 GCA_024688095.1 Butyrivibrio sp. | reverse complement strand
GAAGAGGCTTATGGTGCATTCTACTTCCTGGAAAATCTCCATAATGATGTATTAGAGTATCTGATTACTACGGGTGTTATCGGGGCAATATCCTATCTTGGAATATATATTTATATTATTGTAGATTTTATAAAGACTATTATCAGGAATAAAGATGTTTCACCAAATAAGTGTTATGCAATGGTAGGCCTTATAGGTTATATAGCACAGTCAATTCTAAATGGCCCACATCCGCTTCTTACAGCAATATACTTTACATTACTTGCAATATACAGGGGTGAGATTCTAAACACAAAGAAACAATAAATAAAATGATGTATTATAAAAATGTAGGTTCCCGGTTTTCTGAAAATCGGGAACCTATATTTTTTTGCATTGGATGGCATTCTTGATGATTATTTTGATTGATTGTGCTGTATAGAATGTAATTAGAATTGCAGAGTCTACATGGAGTACTCTTGAGCCAGCAGAAGGAGTTTATAATTTTGAATATATTGATGAGATGATTGAAGACGCAAAAGCTCGTGATATGAAGGTTATAGTTGGAACTCCTACATATGCAATCCCTGCCTGGTTATACCAAAAAGATAATACTGTAATGGTTGTACATGAAGGCAAACGTCTTCCATATGGCGCAAGACAAATAATGGATATAACAAATCCTACATACAGGGAAGCGGCAGAAAAAGTCATAAGAAAGCTTATGGAACATGTGGCAGGATGCCCAAATGTTATAGGCTATCAGATTGACAATGAGACAAAACATTATGATATCTCCGGAGAAAAAGTTGAAGAGATGTTTAAAAAATATCTCATGGATAAATTCGGAACGGTAGAGAAATTTAATAGTGCTTATGTACTTAATTACTGGAGTAATTCAATTGGATCATGGAATGATCTTCCGATGATTGAAGGAACAATAAATGGAGGTCTTGCAACTGAATTTTCTAAATTCAAGAGAAGTATTGCTGCTGATTTTCTTAAATGGCAGAGGACTATAGTTGATGAATATAGAAGAGATGATCAGTTTGTGACTCACAATTTTGATTTTGAATGGAAGGTTGGAGAAAATGAAAAAGGTATTCCTCACTCTTTTGGAGTTCAGCCCGGAATAAATCATTATGAGGCATCAGATGCTGTAACTATTGCTGGAACTGACATATATCATCCAACACAGGATGATCTTACAGGCGCAGAAATAGCTTATTGTGGAGACTCTATCAGAAGCCTTAAGGACGATAACTATCTTCTTTTGGAAACAGAAGCGCAGGCATTTAAAGAGTGGACTCCGTATCCGGGACAGCTTCGCCTGCAGGCATATAGTCATATAGCAAATGGAGCGGTTTCAGTTTTGTACTGGAACTGGCATTCTATTCACAACAGTTTTGAAACATATTGGAAGGGCGTTCTTAGCCATGATCTTGAAAACAATCCGGTTTACGACGAGGCTTCTGTTATTGGCAAAGAATTTTCTAAATACGGGGAGATAATTGGTGGTATAAAAAAAGATAATAAGGTCGCACTTATTGTGGATAATCATAGCATGGATGCCTTTAAATGGTTTGGGATAAGCAGGACTTGTTCGTACACAGATGTTGTCAGATGGATGTATGATGCATTATACGAGCTCAATATAGAGTGCGATGTAATTGATGTACAAAAATGTGAAAAGATTTTTCTAAACAGATATGAAACTATAATTACTCCGGCGCTTTATTCAGCAAGTCAGAATCTGATTGATAAATTAAGAGAATTTGTGAGGGATGGTGGAAGACTAATCAGTTCTTTTAAATCATTTTTTGCAAACGAAAATCTTACCGTTTATCCAGATAAGCAGCCCCATGGATTAACTGATGTATTTGGGATTTCTTATAATCAGTTTACAGAGCCTGGAAGCGCAACTATTGATGGCGAAGAGATTAAATATTGGGCAGAGCTTATTAAGGCAAAAGAAGCTGAGATTTTTGCAAAATATGAGCATAAATACTGGGGAGAATATGCAGGG
>JAILEJ010000222.1 GCA_024688095.1 Butyrivibrio sp. | reverse complement strand
GATCGTCCAATCAAGGTTTTAAATCTTTTTGCTTATACAGGCGGTGCCACTATTTCTGCAGCCAAAGCCGGAGCATGTGTGACTCATGTTGATGCATCAAAAGGCATGGTTACATGGGCAAAAGAAAATGCAGCTTCTTCCGGACTCCAGGATGCTCCAATAAGATATCTTGTTGATGACTGTGCTAAATTTGTACAAAGAGAAATTAGAAGGGGAAACAAATACGATGCTATCATCATGGATCCACCTTCATATGGAAGAGGTCCAAAAGGCGAGATTTGGAAAATCGAAGATAACATTTTCGATTTTATAAATCTGACTACACAGGTATTATCAGATAATCCACTTTTCTTCCTTATAAATTCTTATACTACAGGGCTTCAGCCTGCAGTATTAAATTATATGTTGCATTTAGCTCTCGATCCAATTCATAAGGGAGATATTCAAGCAGAAGAAATCGGTCTTCCTGTTTCTTCAAATGGCCTTGTTCTTCCATGCGGAGCCAGTGGACGCTGGACAGCATTAAGCTGATTATTTATTTTCAACTAATTTACTTAAGAAAACATAATTATATGATTTCATTTTATAAATATATAAAAGGCATATAAAGAAATACTTTTAAATTTCTTTATATGCCTTTTATGTCTTTAAATAATATAGTAATTAAAAATATTAACTATTTTTTTCATCAATATTATTACCAGGAAACTGAATCAATTCTTCTCTTGGTTTGTCAGCATCAATTCTTTCACGAATCTGCTGCATTCTTCTATCAAGCTGATTTATAAGGTCTGCACTAAACCTCAGATCTTCTGCAATCGTATCTGCATTTTCGATATCCTTCTTATATTTCATCTTGTGCTCAAGGCTTGCCCAGAAATCCATTGCAATAGTTCTAAACTGAACCTCAACTTTCATATACTCTTTTTCCTGTGTGAGGAAAATAGGTACTTCCACGATTAAATGCAAGCTCCTGTATCCACTATCTTTAGGACTACTAATATAGTCTTTCTGAACTACAAGTTCAATATCATCCTGCTGAATCAAACATTCAGCAAGCATATAGATGTCATCTACAAAAGAGCATATTACTCTAATACCTGCAATGTCTGAAAGTTCATTCTCAACATTATCAAGTGTAAAATCAAGCCCTTTTCTTTTTAATTTCTCATAAATGCTTACCGGCTCTTTAATCCTGCTTCTTATTGATTCAAAAGGATTTCTATTATTCCTGATCGCAAGTTCTTTATTCAAAACATCGAGTTTAGTCTTTACTTCAAGCAAAGCACATTCATACTTCATCATAAGGTAACGAAATTCCTCGATGATATTCTCCTGTTTAAGTAACTCCTCTATTTCACCAGCAGAAATAGATTTAAAATCTACTAATGAACCCCTATCAGCAGACAAATTAACCCGGCTTAAGCTGTTCAAATCAAGTCTGTTTTCTGCCATTTGTCAACTTCCTTTCTGATTCTATTATACCAATCTCTTATGTATAACATGTTAAAAATATATAAATGTTTTCTAATCAAATTTTATCAGGTATTTATTTGCATAAATATACCCAGAAAAGCAATCGCTCTTCTGGGTATATGGTAATTTTGAATTCTTGAACTAATTAAGAATTAGTCTTCAAGTGTAGCAACCTTACCTGAACCTACTGTACGTCCGCCTTCACGAATAGCGAATGTAAGACCCTGCTCCATAGCGATTGGGTGAATAAGTTCGATAGTCATTGTTACGTGGTCACCAGGCATGCACATTTCTGTTCCTGCTGGAAGGTTACAAACACCTGTAACGTCTGTTGTTCTGAAGTAGAACTGTGGTCTGTAGTTATTGAAGAAAGGTGTATGACGTCCACCTTCATCCTTTGTAAGTACGTAAACCTCAGCTGTGAACTTCTTGTGGCAAGTAACTGTACCAGGTTTTGTTACAACCTGTCCTCTCTGGATACCTTCACGGTCAACACCACGAAGAAGAAGACCTACGTTATCACCAGCTTCGCAGAAGTCCATAGTCTTACGGAACATCTCGATACCTGTACATACAGACTTAGAAGATTCTTCC
>JAILEJ010000170.1 GCA_024688095.1 Butyrivibrio sp. | reverse complement strand
GTACTCATAAAGTACTTAAGCTGAAGACTGTCTGTATAATATGGATTACTTTCATTAATTTTTCCAATTGCAAAATTCAGCTCTTCAAGTAAATCTGTTCTATTTTTAGCAACAGCAAGGTAATATTCAGATTCTCCTACTTTAACAACCGGACTAAAACCGGAATTGACCTCTACATTATTGTTAACAGCTATAAAAGCATCAATATCACCATTTAATAAGGCATTATCTCTCGCCTGAAAGTCATCATAAAAAACTTCAATACATCTTACACCTGATTCGGCAATCCATTTTTCGAAATATTCAGTCATCAAATTATTTCGAAGGGTTCCAACTCGTTTGTTTTCCAGAGTGCTAATATCACTGGATGAAATCTCTTCATTATTTGCAAGCTTATAAATATAATATGCTTCAGTTCCCATCTCAATTGAAGGATAGTTTATAACTTCTGCTCTTTCATCAGTATAGGAAACGCCAGCCAGGACATCAATGTCTCCATTTAATAGAGCATTATATACATCGGTCCATCCACCATACGCATATTCATATTCCCATCCTGTATAACTGGATATATTCTGAAGATAATCATAAGAATAGCCATGTTTTATTTCTTCATCGCTAAAGCCTTCCTGAAAATGGTCGGAGTTATACCATCCTACCCGTACCTTTTTCTTGGAAACCGTATCAGTTGCATAAACTGGCATGCTACGAAATACCACTGAAAACATTAACAAAAAAATAATAACTTTTGAGATAAAACTCTTACTCATAACAATAATCACCTTTCTCATATGAGTCTGGTCATAGCATTATGTCATAATGATATTTTATCATTAATAATCTCAATATTTCGTAAAATAAATATCAAATATATATAAAGAATCTAAACAAAAAAGCAACGCAGATATATTATTTTTTAATATCTGCATTGCTTTTTTAAATATAATAATAATAAATATAGTTAATAATCTATAAGCCTTTATCAAAAAATTTATTATCAGGCTTTTATTTCAGCTTTATACCCTACACCTCTTGCTGAAACTATTTCAAACTCATCGCATTCACCAATTTTATTTCTCAAACGATTTATAAATACCTTTATTGTACTGTAATCTGTTTCAGAATCATATCCCCAGATATCATCCATAATCTGCTGCTTTGTAAAAATTACTCCCGGATATGATAACAATTTATAAAGAAGTTTGAACTCAGTCTCTGTAAGATCAATTTGAGTTCCATCATAAACAACTGTCATAGCAGATTCAGAAATAACAAACTTCCCAAGCTTAATTTCTTTATCTGTATTTATTTTGTATCTTCGAAGAATAGCCTCAATATGCCAGGTAAGTTCCTCATAATCAATTGGTTTTGTAAGATATTCATCTATTCCAAGATTATATCCTTTTTTCTTATGTGCAAAACTATCCATTGCAGTAAGCATGATCACAGGTGTGTTATCGCCCATTTCCCTAAGCTCACCTACAAATTCAAATCCGTCCATATTGGGCATCATGACATCAACTATCATTATATCCACATGCTCATTATCCAGAACATCAAAGGCCTTCAATCCATCTTCTGCCTCAAGAATTGTATATTTATCCTTTAGTTTTACCTTGGTTAACTCTCTTACAGCTTTTTCATCTTCGACTAATAAAATCTTTACCATCTTTTATTCCTCACTATAATTACATATTAGACTCGTATGGTAAACAAACTGTAAACGTTGATCCCATTCCAATTTTACTCGAAACACTGACATCTCCATCACACAAAGCTACAATTCTTTTTACAATAGAAAGCCCTATTCCACTGCCTCTTGCAATACTAACAGAATCATTTTGATAGTACTTTTCAAAAATCTTATCCATGGTCTTTTCATCCATTCCAACACCACTGTCAGATATCTTTACTATAACCTGATCATCTGACAATTCACCCTCAATAGTTATTGTGCCCTTTTGAGGCGTAAATTTTATGGCATTATTCAAAAGATTTATCCAGACATGCTGAAGCAACTCTTCATTTCCATAAAATGGAAGCTCAAGATCCTCATCCATTTCAAGTTCAATTTCTTTCTTATCCAATTCCTTTGAAAGAAGTATAATACATTTTCTAAGCTGTTCTGCAAGATCATATTTTTCTTTTTCAACAACAACCTGCATGGCATCAACTTTTGAAAGCAAAAGAGTATTCATCGAAAGCTTTAAAAGCCTGTTGGATTCTTCTGAAATCATTTTAAGCTGTTCCATTCTCTCAGGACTCTCTATTTCCTCTCCAGTTTCAAGAAGATGCTCTGAAAAACCGCTTATCGCCGTTATAGGTGTTTTAAATTCATGAGCAAATTCATTTGTAAAATCCTGCATTTCAGACTTGGTTTTCTTAAGTTCCAAAACCATTGCATTAAACTGGGTATATGCCTTTTTAAACTCACCGGCTTTGGTAATATCAATCTGGTAATCCAAATTTCCATTTGCAACTTCATCCATAGCTTTAGTAAGCATTTCTATTCTTGATGAAATAATACTAACAACAGGACCTATTGCAATATAATATATGAATGCCATAATTGGAATCATTCCAAGCATTGAAATAGAACTGGCATGATCAAGTTTAAACTGAATTGTAGCAATTGTTCCAAATCCCATTGCACCGCCAACTACTACGACAGTACCTATAAGATATACCCACATAAAGCCTTTTAGCTTATATTTTCTTCTCGCTTTTATCAGCGAAACATACCTCGGAGTTTTTCTTCTTGATTTTTTCTTATTCATATTCCCACCAGATACAGATAACGGACCTTAGTTACTTATTTATTGTAGCAAATAATATTCTAATTGAAAAATAGCGGTGGTTTAAACCACCGCCCTCTTTTCTTTACTATTATGCTTTATGTCAGACATTTCATCTATATTTAAATCTTTTAACTTTTTTTCTGGTTCTTTTTCCTTATCTGACTCTTCATTTATCTCTTCTTTTTCTGTATCCAAACTTTCAACTATTTCTTCTTCCAAAGATTCCTCTTCAAGATAATTAATTTTTTCCGCATAAGTTCCGTTATCACTATCACATAACTGATAGTTTACATTATTACTGTCTACTACCATAAATGGAGA
>JAILEJ010000166.1 GCA_024688095.1 Butyrivibrio sp. | reverse complement strand
GAAAGCATATCCATACCGGAATTTAAAGCATCATATCCTGCCGAAAGTTCATCGAGTCCCTCCGAAAGTTCATCAAGACCAGATGATAATTCATCAAGTCCAGCTGCCACATCACCAATTCCCGACATAAGATCAGAACCGAGTCCCAAATCTCCACCAAGACCAAATCCTGATGCTCCATCCTGTGGAAGACTTGCAGCCTTACCATATAACTTTGTCTTAAAATTTCCATCCAGATCAAAAAAATGCTCAACTTCTGTAATGTAGAATTTATTGGAAATCGCACTTCCTATTCCTGATATTTCAACGTAACTTCCAGGTAACAATTCAGGAATACCAATAATTAACATTTCAAGACTTCCAAGTCTGTATGACATATCTTCCATTATAGAATTAGCCCTTATATCAGCAGCTTCCTTTGTATCTGTTGAACTGTCAATATACACCTTTGTCTGACTAGATATCAGTGATTTTGCTTTACTTCCAAGAGAAAGCTTATTTGTATTTTTTACTTTAGATTTGACTACATTTCCCTTATCAACGTCAACGCCTCTTACTTCAACTGATCCAACAAGACCGGTTATATCATATTCAATGTTATAAGAAAAAATATTACAGGTCTGATCGATCTCAAGTAAAACTTCAGCATTTTCTTTAGCTTTTCTAAAATAAACATAACTACCAAGAGAGAAAAATTCATATCCGAATTTTTTTGCAGCTTTAACAATAAAATCATAGTCACTTTCGGATGTCATTTCGATTCTTTTGGCGGGTGTATCTGATTCAACACCTCCTGCACCAAAACCACCGACTCCACCTGCAAGGTCTCCCGCTCCTGAAAGTCCACCAAGTCCTGATTCTACTCCAAGATCAGCGCCACCAAGACCGCCTGCCATATCTGTAGCACCTCCAAGACCTCCGGCAGCAGCTCCAGGTTTATCCGGAGTTGCGCTTACAAGATATTGACTGACAATTCCACTATTGACAAGATTCTGATACACTGTCTGATTAAAAATTTCACTGACTGCATCGGAATAATAACTTGATGTCATTCTCTTGGAATAATTATTTGACATCATTATTCCCTTTACATCCATAGCAGTAATATTTATACCCGATGTTATTGACGGATTACTTTCATATGTAAAAGCAACTCTTGCTATATAACCTCTAAATACCTCTGTTACTTTAACGCCATATCCCATAAGAATTCTGACACTTGAACCAATCATTACATAATTCTTGGCTGCATCAACATCAAAATACTTGTTTTCTTCATCCAAAGCTCCAGAAATTGTAAAAGTCGCTATATTGGCTTTATACTCACATGACAGATCAACTGAGAGTTCACTTATACTATAATTACTGTTTTTTCCATGAACTATATCTTTTTCACTCACATATACATATACGATTGGATTGTAAAAACCCTCATAATCTTTTTTGATATTTTCGTAAATATACTTAGCCATTCAAGTCTCCTATTGCCTTCGAAATCATGTTTTCTCCACCATTTGATTTCTTTTGTCCAAAAAGGCCATTCTTATCATTAGCCTTCCAGTAATCATCATATTTCTGAGCAAATATTTCACTGGAATGTTTATATATATTGTCATCAGCACAGAGAATAGATATGTCTACTGATGCTCTACATGGCTGCCCATTTAAATTAAACATTGTATACTGGGCGTTAGCCTGATTTAAAATTCCCTGATAACACATCTTACCCCAGTTAAAAGAAATCATACGAAGACCAGGGTCTCTAAGTATAGCCATAAAGGCTTCAACTTCCTTTTGTACAGAAGTTCCCTGATCTGCCCCGGCAAGTTTTTTAATTCCAGTTCCTGCCAGTTTTCCAAGCCTGGAAGCATTTAATGTAAGCTTATCTGAAATAAAGGCATCGGGATTACTTGTCTTATCAAATAATAACTTTGCAGAAAATATAATATGAGCCTGTGACTGAAGATATGATGAACTTCGCTCGTCAGTATCTTCTTTTATGTCTTTACCGAAAATGGTTGTGGCAAATTTACCTCCACCATATCCACCAATTCTTATTTCACTTGGATTGAACATTACTTCATATTGTTTCTTTACAGCACTGCTTAGATACTTACCGATGGCATTGTCCTTGCTCATACCATCATTAGTCTTTTGTAACTTAGTTGTTAGTGCATCAACATTTGCTTTAAATTCTTCACCAATATAAGATTTCGCATAACTATCTGCAAAACCAGAAACGCCTTTAAGAGATGCATTAGAATTATACTTTTTCATATCTGTTTCCTCGACATCTCTTTTTCTTATATCAGTAATTTCTATAAT
>JAILEJ010000128.1 GCA_024688095.1 Butyrivibrio sp. | reverse complement strand
TTATCTTCAATTTCAGCAAACCATCCACTGTAATCTTCACTGTTATCAAATTGAACCATTTGAACATAACAATCATCAGTCTTGTTATAACTTTGATAAGTAGTATTGGTCAGTTTAATCGTAGCTGTCTGACTTGTAATTGTATCATTTACAAAATCCTGAATCGGAATGGTAAATGAACTACCAGCTGCATTTGCCACAAGCAAATTTCCCGGAATTCCAAACGCAATTCCCATTATCATGCATAAAATACTAGCTCCTAATCTTCTCATTACTTTCATAAACAACACCTTCCTCTCATAAGAACGCCTGACTCGAATATTTTGTCAGACAAAAAACGAATATCTATATTAATAATTTTAAATTATGTACATTTCTCTATCAATATTCTGACTATTTTTGTCATTTTTTGTCACGATTGGCACGATTCGTGCCAGATTTTTAATTTTTATATATAAAAACCGGTCAATTTTTGGCACAAAAAAACCACCTGTCACCGTAGCGACAGGCAGTTTAAATGCAATATGATAAACATCACTTTAAACATTAAAGCAACTTCCACCTACAAATTCCCTGCAAATAGAATTTCTAGGAAGAGACTCACTATCAACACTTACAAAATAGTCAAGGAATTTAAGAAGTCTCTTTGCCTCATAATATTCAGGTTCTGACTTTGTAATCTGGAATAAAAGAGGTTCTGCATAGTGCTTTAATACTGCAAGCTCATATATCTGAGCTGAATTGAACATCTCATCTGCGCTTTCCTGGAATGGGAAGATGTTCTGCTCTTCACCAGCCCTTACAGACTTCCACATTGAAATAGTGTGCTTAGCTGATGATCCTCTTGTTCTTGCATCACGTACAATCCTTCTTAGGAGTCTTCCGTCAGTAGTAGGAATTCTGTTGTGGTTATCTATGTTCAAAGTTGTGAGGGCACTTATATATACTCTGTACTTTGAATCCGCAGGAAGTGAATATGACATCTTGTCATTAAGTCCATGAATTCCCTCTATTACAAGTACATCTTCAGGACCAAGCTTCATGATATCACCATTATATTCTCTCTTACCACTTATAAAATTAAATACAGGAAGTTCAACAGCTTCACCATTTAAAAGTTTGGTCATATCCTTGTTGAACTGTTCAACATCAATAGCTTCAAGACATTCGAAGTTGTAACTTCCGTCTTTGTTAAGAGGTGTCATTTCCCTATTTACAAAGTAGTTATCAAGACTTATAAGATGCGGAACAAGTCCATAGGTTCTTAGCTGAATGGAAAGTCTGTTTGCAAAGGTTGTCTTTCCTGAAGAGCTTGGACCTGCAATCATGACAAACTTAACATGAGGTCTTTCCTTGATGTGAAGCGCTATTTCACCTATACGTCTTTCCTGAAGAGCCTCCTGCACAAGGATGAGATCATTGGTCTTGCCCTGACAGATTGCATTGTTAAGATCTCCTACATTATCTATTCCAAAAAGGTTACCCCATTTGGTAGAAAGAATCTGCTGTTCAGTTACTTTTTCTCTCTTATCTGACCTTACAATTTTATCCGGCTCATCATCCGGAGGAAGTATCAGCATAAGGCCATCTCTGTATTTCTCAATCTCAAAATACTGTACATAAGATGTATTTGGAAGCATATATCCGTAAAAATAGTCATAGAACCCATCTATATTATAAATATTGATTTCAGAACTTCTACGATATTTAATAAGATTAATCTTATCTGTCATATCCTGCTTTGCAAATACTTCAATAGCATCATCAAGCGGGAATGTCTTTTTTACAACAGGGATACTTGCAACAACGATTTCTCTGAATCTGTTTGCGACCTTTTTTACAAACTCGTCAGTAATCTCATAATCGCAGTGGAAAGTGCAATAGTATCCGTTTCCAACAGAAAACTCAATCTTAGTCTTTGTTGGAGATGGTGCAATATCATAAACAGCTTTACATAGAATCATCTGAGCTGTTCTTACATAGGTCTTATGTCCAATTCCATCAGCTATGGTTATAAACTTAAGCTCTCCATCTTTATTGGCTTTTCTCATAAGTTCTCTTATCTTGCCATTGAGAATAACTGCGGCAATCTTGTACTTATAATCCTTCTGATACTCTTTGGCAATATCTTCGTAAGTTGTACCTTTATCATAAGTTCTTGTTGATTTTCCAATAGTAATTTCTGCCATAAATACCACCTCCTGTTTATAAGCTTATTCACATAATCTAAGCGCATTATCTATATCAATAAGCTCTTTTTCTATTTCAGTGCACCTGTCTTTGTGCTCTGATTTATCAAGCTTTGGAAGAATACCTTCTGCAACTTCCTTATCATGCTTTAAAATCCTTACCAAAAGCTTCGATTTCGATTTTATATTTATTGGTCCAAAGCGATAACACATCCTGAGTGCGTCTTCCATGCTTATATCTAAAGCCTTTGAAAATTCTCCGGCACATTTCTTATAAACTGATAAACATGAATCATTAAATACTATTTCGTCATTTTCTCCAGGAATATTAAGACCTGTCCTGACCTTCATTGGAAAATAGTACTTACCTTCTTCAAAAATAATTGTTTCTTCCAAAAGAAGATATCCCTTATCATCAAGATATTTTCTAAATTCCAGAAGATCTGACTGAGGCTGTAATACCATTTCCTTTATACCAAGGCTTTGAGGATTTCCTTCTTCAATTATCCTCTGCATTAAGGGGCCTCCCATTCCTGCACAGGTAATAGCATCTGCCTCACCCTTTTCAAGCTTTTCCATTCCATCAGAAAGTCTGCATTCTATATATTCCTTGAGGCCATATTCCTCAATATGTGTCCTTGCTCTTTCAAGTGGACCGCTCCTTACATCCATTGCTATAACATGAGGAGATATTCCCTTGGAATATAGATAAATAGGGACAAACCCATGGTCTGTCCCTATATCTGCTACTCTGAAATTTAATGTTACCATATCAGCCACAGTCTGAAGACGTTTCGATAACTGCGGTAGCTTATTTTCATTGTTCATTAGTCAAGATAATCCTTAAGCTTTCTACTTCTGCTTGGATGACGGAGCTTACGGAGTGCCTTTGCTTCAATCTGACGGATACGCTCACGGGTTACGTTAAACTCTTTACCAACCTCTTCAAGAGTTCTTGCACGTCCATCATCAAGACCAAAACGAAGGCGAAGAACCTTCTGTTCACGTTCTGTAAGTGTTCCAAGAACCTCTACAAGCTGCTCTTTAAGAAGTGTAAATGCTGCTGCATCAGCAGGTACAGGAACATTATCGTCCTGTATGAAATCACCAAGATGGCTATCTTCCTCTTCACCAATAGGTGTTTCGAGTGATACAGGTTCCTGAGAAATCTTGAGAATCTCACGAACACGCTCAACTGGCATATTCATCTCTTTTGCTATCTCTTCAGGTGATGGCTCACGGCCAAGTTCCTGTAAGAGCTGTCTGCTTACTCTGATAAGCTTATTGATTGTCTCAACCATATGTACAGGAATACGAATAGTTCTTGCCTGGTCAGCAATAGCTCTTGTAATAGCCTGTCTTATCCACCATGTGGCATATGTTGAGAACTTAAATCCTTTATTGTAATCAAACTTTTCTACAGCCTTGATAAGACCAAGGTTACCTTCCTGAATAAGATCAAGGAACAGCATACCACGTCCTACATAACGCTTTGCGATACTTACAACAAGACGAAGGTTTGCCTCTGCAAGACGCTTTTTAGCTTCCTCTCCCTTAAATACAAGCTTATCGAGTTCCTTCTTTTCTTCCTTTGTAAGCTTATTTTCTTCCTTATCTGCATCAAGCTCAGCCTGTGCCTCAGCACCCTTTTCCATAGCCTGTGCAAGCTCGATTTCCTGATCAGCTGTAAGAAGCGGAACCTTACCGATTTCCTTAAGGTACATTCTTACAGGATCTTCTATACTGATTCCATCTGGAACAGAAAGGTCAATATTTTCTACATCAACCTCTTCCTCATCTCCAAGATCGATATCATCATCAGCTGGAAGGTCATCTTCAACCTCCTGCATTCTAAGTACATCTATTCCTGATGCTTCGAGAACTTCAAGTACTCTGTCAAGCTGTTCTTCATTAAGACCAAGCTCAGCAAAAAAGTCGCTGATTTCATTGTACTCAAGAGTATTCTTTTTCTTCTTTGCAAGAACAAGAAGATCCTTTACCTTTGCCTGGAATTTAGCTTTTGTAGCTTCATCCATCTCTCCATCAGATTCTTCTCCATCTGCTGAAGCCTCTTCCTCTTTATCCTTTTTGGAAGATTTTCTTCCTCTCTTTGGCTTTTCTTCGCCATCTGCTGCTTCGCCCTTAGCTGCCTTCTTAGACTTTTTAGGCTTATCTTCATCAAGATCCTCAAGATCTTCAATAATCTCTTCTGCTACGTCCTCAGCATCTTTAGCTTTCTTTGATGTCTTTTTCTTTGTATCAGCAGTGTCTGCTTTCTTTTTAGTCTCTTTAACTTCTGTATCTTCTGCTTCCTTTTTCATAATAATCCTTTCTTTTACGCGAAGTATCAATCATCTGGTGATATTTTCGTTCTTGATAACTCCTCTAGTTTCTTTTTGCCATCTACAATGATCTTAAAATAATCAGGATCATCACGGCCAAGACTCTCTTTCTGCTTCTTGTATCCTGCAGCCTTAACATCATAGATAATATCATGGAAGGCTTTTTCTCTTTCCTCTCTGGTTTCTATATTGGCCAGAGTGGTATTGAACAGCTCCGCTACCTTCTGCCTCATCTCATCATCTGTGAAATGATCCACTACTGCAGCAGGTGAAAAACTGTTTGCAGAAAGACCTTTGAACATCTCCTCTGCAACTTTCCTGTATAATTCATCAGTAAAGTCTTCCGGAGTTATCCATTTTTGGACCTTATCAAACACAGCCGGTTCATCTGCTATCCATGTGATCAATAATCTCTGCGGCTTTTTGTCTGCATCCTCTGCCTCAACCTTTTTATTAATTCCAGATTTTGGTCTTTCTGCAGGCTTTACAAGTCCGCCCTTTTGTGCAATCGCCGAAACCATGCTCCTAAGATCGTTAATTCCGATATTATATTTATTAGCTACTGCTTCTATATAGTTTTCACGCTCAAGCGCCTCTGTAAATTCACAGAGCTTTGCTGCTATCTTGCGGTAAAACTCGGTTTTAGAATCAGGATCATCCATGTTGTAATCATTTTGCATTATCCTGATTTCAAAGAAAAACGGATTTTCTGCATCTCTTATCCGCTCTTCAAAGGCATCTCTGCCCTCTGCCTTAATAAATTCATCCGGATCCTTGTACGGCTTAAGATTCAAAACTTTTCCCTTAAGTCCTGTACTTTTTAGAATTCCTATTGCCCTTATGGCTGCATTTGTACCGGCTCCGTCACTATCATAGGATAGTATTACAGTATCAGTATATCTTTTTAGTATCTGAGCCTGTCCCTGCGTAAAAGCTGTACCAAGTGACGCAACAGCCATGTTAAAGCCGGCCTGATGCATTGCTATAACATCCATATAGCCCTCACACAGGATAAAATATCCCATCCTTGAGCTCTTGGCCAGATTTAATCCGAATAAATTACGGCTTTTATCAAAAATCGGTGTCTCAGGTGAGTTTAAGTATTTTGGCTTGCCATCACCCATTACACGTCCGCCAAATCCAATTACCTTCTGATTGGCATCCAGAATCGGAAACATTACTCTGTTCCAGAACTTATCATGTGTGCCAAACTTATCATCATGGGATGCAAGACCGGCTTCTATTATCTGACCATCATTATATCCCTTGCTCTTTAAATGCTTTACAAGATCGTCGCTGCTTACATTTGCAAAGCCAAGTCCAAATTTATTCATGGTCTCATCAGAGAGCTTTCTGTCTCGGAAATACTCAAGACCTTTTTGACCTTGCGGCTTTCTAAGCTGATAATAATAATACTTTGCAGCCTCCTTGTTTATATCAAGAAGTATCTGCTTTTTATCTCTAAATGCTCTTGCTTCCGGTGAATCATCCTCTTCAGGAAGCTTCATTCCAGCTCTGTCTGCAAGCTGTTTAACAGCCTCCGGGAATGTCAGATTGTCATACTTCATCAGAAACGAATAAACATTTCCTCCTTCATGACAACCAAAGCAGTAAAACATCTGCTTACCCGGTGAAACAGAAAACGAACCGGATTTCTCATTATGGAAGGGACAAAGTCCAAAATAATTGGCGCCCTTCTTTTGTAAATGAACGTACTGCCCAATGACATCAACGATATCATTTCTTGAGCGCACTTCCTCTATTATTTCATCTGAATATCTCAATTTATAAAACCCCAACCAGTTCTCTACGAGTAAAAAATTATTATGAATTCCCTCAGTATAAAAACATCACAAAATATCCCAGGACTTTGGAATAAAGTACTCCTCAAATTTGTATATTGCAAATCTGTCAGTCATTGAACTTACATAATCGCATACAACCTTTTCTTTGGGTTCTCCCTTTTCCATCAGTTTCTTAAGATATTCCGGAATCTGATCTATATTGTCCATATAATGCTGATACAATATCTTGACCATATCCATTGCTCTGCCTTCCTCGCCCTTGCACACAGGGTTTGTATAGACATTTTCAAACATAAATGTTCTGATTGCATGAAGCGCCTTGTATACTTCATCTGACATCCATATATCATCCTTACCGACACTGTTTTCCACAATGTCATGAATGAAAGTATCAAGCCATTCACCATTTGTATGACCAATTACGCTACAGATACTCTCCGGAACATCAGATTCCTTTAGAATGCCTCCACGAAGCGCATCATCCATATCATGATGAATATACGCAATTTTATCAGAAAGCCTTACAACCTTGCCCTCAAGAGTATGCGGAGTAGTGTCCATTTCGTGATTAAGTATACCATCACGGACCTCCCAGGTAAGATTTAATCCCTGGCCTTCCTTTTCAAGAAGCTCCACAATCCTAAGACTCTGCTCATTATGCTTAAATCCATATGGACAGACCGCATTAAGAGCTCTCTCTCCCGCATGTCCAAAAGGCGTATGCCCAAGGTCATGTCCAAATGCTATTGCCTCTGCAAGATCTTCGTTTAGCTTTAATGCCTTGGCTATTGTCCTGGCATTTTGTGCAACTTCAAGCGTATGTGTAAGTCTTGTCCTGTAATGATCTCCATCAGGAGTCAGGAAAACCTGCGTCTTATCTTTAAGCCTTCTAAAGGACTTACAGTAAAGAATCCTGTCTCTGTCCCTCTGAAAGCATGGTCGTATATCACAAGCTTTTTCCTCACGTTCTCTTCCCTTTGAGGCCATACTAAGTGTAGCGTATTTACTTAAATATTCTTTTTCTCTCTGTTCAAGACTTTCTCTAATCTTCACACTCTGTCCAATCTGCCGTCTGTTCTCATTTGCCACTACTATACAAGACAGCTTTTGTCAAAAAGAATCTCCACACTCATACAAACAAAAAACGCATACAATAATATATTCTGTAAAAAAAGTTAATTTCCTTTTTTATTTTCTTATTTTTTTATACGATTAGAACTATTTCAAAGGACAATATGTTAATAATACTTACATCGTCCTATAAACAAGCTCATTCCACTCCTTTTTCCTTGCTTCATACTGTTCATTGATCCAGGCTATGGCTTCATCAAAGCCTTCTTCTGTTATCTCAAACTTTTTTGATACCATAAGTGCCGGATCTGTTTTGGCATAAGCATATGGCTCTGGCCAAATTGTAGCAAGAAGCCTGTCCTCAGGGTTTCTCTGATCCACAGGAGTAAAAAAGACATTTGCAAGTGGTTCTCTTGCAAGTCTGTAACGCATTCCCTTATGACTTCCAAATAATGCCTCACCATATTCATAATGTCTTAAATTAAAAAATTCACTCTTTTCTATCTCTGCCATTTAACTTCCTCTTAATATAATCCGGTTTTATCGCTTTTTACTAATAAATACAGGTCGGCGCATAAATACGACGACCTGCACTAAAATCTAATTTTATTTCTGGCGGCAACTACCGCCTTAATAGATCAGTATGTGATTTTACCTGTATCCTTATGATTAATTACATAATATGCTGCCTTTTCTTCAGGCTTTACATAAATCTGAATATCCTTAACATCCTTAAGGCTGTTTCCCTTTGCAACATAATCATCAATAGCTCTGTCTGAAATATCCTCAGTTCTGACTTCATAATCCCCAAACTGAATATATATTTCCTTTTTAGCATTCTTTCTTCTTGATGACTCTGTAAATTCCTTACTTACCTTTTTGGCACTCTTTGCAGCAGGCTCAGCTTTTTTCTTAACCTCTTTAATTATAGGATCTGCCTTCTCCATAGCAGAATCAATATAAGGCTGTGCCTTTTCTTTTGCACTCTTAATTATAGGTTCTGCCTTAGCTTTGGCATCATTTATAACAGGCTCAGCCTTTGTCCTTGCATCCTTAATTATAGGCTCTGCTGTTTCCCTGGCTTTTTTGATATAAGGTTCAGCCTTTTCCTTAGCCTCATTATATTTTGGCTCAGCGCTTTCCTTTATCTTATCCATATATGGTTTGGCAGATGTCTTAACATCTCTGATAACAGGTTCAGCTGCATTCTTTACGCTTTCAATAGCCGGCTCAATGGCATCTGAAACCTCTTTTGCAATTTCTTTTAACTTATCTGAATTCTTTTTATCACTCATGTTATGCCCCCTTGTAAATGTTATCGATTACTTAACTAATCCTCCTCTGTTTACAAATATAATAATATCAGAAATCCGAAAATTCAACTATTTCCTTACATGTTCGCTCTCTTCAACGGCCTTTTGAATATCAGGAACATCTCCCACTTTGGAAGTTTCACCTGTTGCTTCACATCTTACAGTAACTCTGCTTGCACCACCTACAGTACAGGTAAAAAGAGTAAGATCCCATTCACCAGCTTCCATCTCTTCAAGGTCATAAGAACCAAGTGTTTCAATATTTACAACCTCGTAATAAAAGCTCTTTCCATTCATATCTGTTACAACAACGCTGTCTCCTGTAAGAAGCTGATTAAGCGTTCCAAAATGCTCTGAATAGTTATGGCCTGCCACGATAAGATCATTGGTATATACCGAGCCCTTGTATCTGCAAACAGATACCTTTGCATTATCACTACTCCATTCTGACTGAATTGGCAAAAGAAGTCCCAATGACGGAACATAAACCGTTCCGATAAAAGACCTTCCATCCACATCTACTGCCATCATATCTCCAGTCTCATCACCTTCAAGTACTGTATCCGGAATCTGCTCAAGAACACATGAAAATGCCTCATCTGAAGCAGCACCTGCCTCAGCATCTTCTGCATAGTTATGATATACAAGTGCTCCTGCACAAGCTATACATAAAAGTCCAAGAATAATCAGCACTGTACTTATAACTTTCTTCTTCATAATAATCTCCATCTTTAAATATACTACACTTATTAATCAATATAATTCTCAAAAATACTACAGGCTATATACTCTCTTTCCTCCCTTAGTATATAGCCTGCATTTTTATATATAAAACTTTTTCATCCTATTGTTTTTTTCTCAGTCTGATTCCAAAACCTATAAGTAATATTCCCCCAATTACAAGTATAGGAAGTGGCCACCAAAGCTGACCTGTCTGCGGAAGACGTCTTGCACCAAGTACTGCAGGGCCATCTGTTATAAGCTTTCTAATTGCTCCAAGTACTGCAGGAAGTCCGCCTTCAGAATCCTCTGATTCTGTATTATCTACATCTTCAGAGTTATCAAGTTCATTATTATCAATATCGTCTTGTTCAACAGTTTCATTGTCATCATTTTCTACGATATCAACATCTTCATCATCGTCTGGAGTTTCAACTTCTTCACCGCCATCATTATCTCCGCCTCCATTATCACCATCATCATCTGGTGGTGATGATGGATTTTCAGGTGGATTGTATGTATTAACAATAATAAATGCCGTACCGCTTTCTGTTATTGAAGCTGTATATCCATCTACATCAGCTTCAGAGACTGACCAGATATGACCTTTTTCACATGACCATGAATACTGCCAGTTATTATCTGTAGAAAGAGAAATCTCTTCTTCCTGAACACCATCCTTATAGATATAAACAGTTACTGCATCAGGTCTTTCTGACTCATAACCTGTATCATCCCATCTCTTATATACCTGATGTTCTTCCGGATCAACTGCTCTTGACTTCTTAGGTGATGCGGCAACATCATATACCCAGTTGTAAGTATCTGTACTCTCATCATACTCATTTCCAGGAATAGCCACAAAGAAATCAATAAATGAATATGTATAGCCATCATCCTTGGCAATTGAATCACTAAGTACAAGATATATACCAAGCTCAAGATCTGTATAGTAGGTCTTGCCTTCACTGTCAGACAATCCTGTAGCTTCAGGCTCAATCCCATTGTCATTGATATATTTCATGATTGGAGAAATACAGTTATCCCACTGCTCCTGACTGGAAACTGAATTAATATCCCCAATTGGAAAGCCTGTCTCATCATTGAACTTATCAAGAATAGTATATAAACCATTTTCATCAACTGAAGCAACTCTGTATATCCTTGATGTAACGCCGCTTAAAGTCTCTATATCAGCCTCCTCTGGTGCATAATGCGTTACCGTAAGAGTAGCCTTCCTGGATGTATCTATCTTAGACACAGAAGCTGCTAATGAGCTAACAGGCATATACATTGCCGCTATCATAAATGCGGCAAGCATTATCAATATTCTACTGATTTTCTTGTCAAAAAACTTTTTCACTGTTTTCACCTTTTTTCTCTGACATATCTGGATGTCATAACCATAAATATAATGAATATTATGAGTAAAATCGGAATTCCTATAAATGGAGCAATTAACAGATTACTGTATTTGGTCGCATCTGCAGGAACTATCAGTTTGGTTTCTTCATTGTAATCAACTCTTTTGCCTCTAACAAGGAGCCTGTGAGTATTAACACCATAAGGCGTACATGTAACTAATGTAACGTAGTCTTCTCCATCATAAATACCAAGTGTCTCAGTTTCTTCCGGGAGAACGATATTTATCTGATCTACCTGATAAGCAAAGGTCTGATCCATTATATGTAATAAAAATGTATCACCTTCAATCATCTGATCAAGATCAGTCAGAAGCTTACTTGAGGGAAGACCTCTGTGTCCTGAAAGCACAGTATGTGTACTCTCCGTCCCTGTCGGAAAAGAAGTACCGGGGATATGTCCAATTCCAATTGCAAGAACGGACTCCTCTGTTCCATGATATATAGGAAGATTGACACCTATATTCTCAATTTCAAGATACCCCATTATTCCTGTACCAGTAGGATTTAAAGTATTGTTATACTCTTCCATTTCCTCATCAGACAGATTAAAGTTTGTTACCTTTGTAGTAAGCATCTCGTTATACTCTTTAGCAGCTTTCCAAAATGCTGTATAGTCTTCCGCTGTTAGATTTTCCAAAGCCTCTGTATAATCCTTGATAGCTTTACTCTGATGTTTTGAATTTATGTAATTACTGACAGAAGGGTATGACATAATACATATTCCTACTATCAACACTACAACAAAAAATATTGTAGGTAGTTGCTTTTTTAGCTTACCCATTAAATTCCCTCGCCCATATCTGGGCTATATACTAATTCTACTGACTAAGAATTTCTATTATATAAAACATTTTTATATGAATTATATCTATCAACATATGCTCTTAGCCGAACTCCTGACTCTCCTGTGACAGAGAGCCGGGATAAACCGGATTTAATTATCCGGATAATATTTTAAATGTCTATTCTCAAGAAAACCTAATCTATAAATTAACTACTTTATCAGTTCATAGAAGATGATTTTCTCTTAAGAATGAAGTATGCACCAGCTGCAACAATGAGAACACCACCTACAAGGTAAAAGATTGTTGTACCAATACCACCAGTTGATGGAAGAACTGAACCTGTCTGGTTAAGTACTTCTACAAGTGTTACTCCTGCAGTAGACTTATCAGCATTTGTCTGATATAAAGAAGTTGTTGTTGAATTATTCTCTGTCTGATAAAGAGTAACAGAAATTACTTTTGGCTGAAGATTATATCCTACAGGTGCCTTTGTCTCCTTAAGATAATATGTGCCATCATCAAGACCGTTAACCACAACATTTCCTTTATTTACAGTAGCATCAACTGATACTATATCAACATTGTTTTCACCAGTTGTCTTTGTGTATGTATAGCCATCTTTATTGGCAACTACATATACACGCTGTGTGCAAGCTTCATCTGCATAAAGAGCGAATTTTGCACCTGCAAGAGCAACCGTTTTCTCTTCAGAATCCTTAGTGTATTTGAAGAGGTTGAACTTAAGT
>JAILEJ010000067.1 GCA_024688095.1 Butyrivibrio sp. | reverse complement strand
TGATAATATGAAGGAATCTTATGTTCCATCTATTAGCAAAGAAGACATTCAGAAAAAGCAGGCTGAAATGCTTGAAAAGATGAAAAAAGAGTCTTATGAAAAATTCGGACTTAATTCTGAAACAGGCATACAGGAAGGCGTTGAATTATCTGACAAGGCTAAAGCTGTACTTGAGGAGCTTAAAGAAAAATATGGAAACATAGATTTCTTTGTAGCTAATGATGTCAGTGATGAAAATGCTCAGGGCATTCTTGATCTTGGCTCAAAGGAGTATTCTGTACTTCTTGATTCCGATACTCTTGAAGCAATGGCTGAAGATGATGAAGTAAAAGAGAAATACATGGGACTCATTGACAGCAGTACACAGCAGCTTTCAGATATGGCAAAAGAGCTTGAAGAAAGTGGACAGGAAGTAGAAAGCCTTGGAGTAAAAATAGATTCTGAAGGAGTAGCTACATTTTTTGCTAAGATAAAAGAATCTAATGAAGCTTACAAAAAGAAAATGGATGAAGCTAAGGAAGCTCAGGCAAAAGAAGAGGCTAAAGAGGCAAAAGAAGCTGAAGCTAAAAAGGCAGAGGAAGATAGACAAAAGCCTGAACCTAAACCTCTTGAGGATGAAGAAACGTTTGAGCCAAGAACAGCTACGCTTTCCGCATCCAGTGCAGAAGAACTTCTTGAAATGATAAAGAATTATGACTGGTCGGCAGCGACTGTAGAAGAATGATATTAGAAATATAATTAAAAATTAAATAGAAAATTATATGGTTAGGACTATTGCTATATAACAGGCGATAGTCCTTTCCTTGTTTAAACTAATTTAATATAATAAAAAATCATTATTTACCATTTTTTCGATAATAAATGGTATAATTTGATTAAATAAATTACCCAACGAGGAGGACATAAAATATGTGGTATTATGAAAATTCTGTTTATCAGATCTATCCCTTAGGTTTTGTTGGCGCACCTTTTGAAAATGACGGTAAGCTTGAACACCGTATTCTTAAGGTTATTGACTGGATTCCCCATTTAAAAAAGCTTGGAATAGGCTCTGTACTTTTTAATCCAATATTTGAGTCTGATACTCATGGATATAATACAAGAGACTATAGAAAAATTGATTGCAGACTTGGTACAAATGAAGATTTTAAGGAAGTTTGCGAGGCACTTCATAAAGAAGGTATCAGAATTATTCTTGATGGCGTTTTTAATCATGCTGGAAGAGGTTTTTTTGGATTTCAGGATGTACTTCAAAAGAGATGGGATTCTGAATATAAGGACTGGTTTCATATAAGCTTTGATGGAAATGATAATTATAATGACGGATTATGGTATGAGGGCTGGGAAGGTAATTATGACCTTGTTAAGTTAAATCTCCATAATGAAAATGTTGTTAATTATTTACTTGAAAGTGTAAAGTTCTGGATAGATGAATTTGATATTGATGGACTTAGACTTGATGTTGCGTACTGCCTGGATCAGAATTTTATAAGAAGACTTAGAAGTGCAGTTGATAGCTGGAAAGATGAATTCTTCATGGTTGGAGAAATGATAGGCGGGGATTATCGCCAGGTTATGGGTGAGGGACTTTGCCACAGCGCGACTAATTATGAATGCTATAAGGGCCTTTTTTCAAGTTTTAATAGTATGAATATGTTTGAAATTGTTCATTCACTTCTTAGGCAGTTTGGACCTGAACAGTGGACTCTTTATAAAGGAGAACATTTATTATCCTTTGTTGATAATCATGATGTTTCAAGGGTTGCAAGCGTTCTTCAGAATGAAAATCACTTAAAGCTTATTTATACACTTATGTTTGGAATGCCTGGAATTCCGACAATTTACTATGGCAGTGAATGGGGAACAAAGGCTGATAAGTCTCAGGGAGATCCGGCACTTCGTCCATGTTTTGAAGAGCCTGAATGGAATGAGCTTACAGATCATATAGCTGCTCTCAGTAAGGCACTTGCTGAAAGCAAGGCTCTTAGTTATGGCGGTATGAGTCAGTTGGTTCTTACTAATAAGCAGTGTATTATTGAACGAGAATGCGAAGATGACAGAGTTATGGTTGTTATTAACGCAGAGGATAATACCTATCATGCTCACTTTAATGCAAGAGCAGGAAGAGCTCATGATCTTATTACTGGTGAAGTTATTGACTTTGGAGGTGGTCTTGAGATTCCTCCTTACACATCTTATATTTTACAGCCATTTTAATTTATTATTTTTGAATTAAATATAAATAGTGTTGGATAATAGTTATCTTAGTGGTATTTAAGAATAAAACTTTATAATGTTAATTGACTGTTTAAAGGTAATTGATCTTGTTCTATAAATTGGAATCATAGATAGTTACCTTTAGACAGTTTTTTTATTTAATCATAAATTAATTCACAATTTCATCACAAATTTTTAGATAAATAATCACATTTAAACTTTTAGATAAGAGTAAAATTCTTTAAAGAAAACTTGGGGAGAGAGTGTTCTATTTAAAAAGTTTAAATGGAGGTTTAATATGATTGTCGTAAATGACATAGTTAAGACTTATGGTGACCACAAGGCTGTAGACCATTTGTCTTTTACTTTGGAAAAAGGAAAAATCTATGGCTTTCTTGGACCAAATGGTGCAGGAAAATCAACAACTATGAATATTATGACCGGTTACATTGCTGCAACAAGCGGAACTGTTTCGATAGAAGGACATGATATCTTAGGGGAAGCTGAGCTTGCTAAAAAGCATATTGGTTATCTTCCTGAAATCCCACCTGTATATAATGATATGACTATAAATGAATATCTTACATTTGCAGCTGAACTTAAGAAAATTCCTAAAAAGGAAAGAAGAGATCAGATTGCAAAAGTATTGTCCATGACAAAACTTGGAGATTATGGTGACAGACTTATAAAGAATCTTTCAAAGGGTTATAAGCAAAGAGCAGGTCTTGCGCAGGCACTTATAGGATTTCCTGAAGTTATAATCCTTGATGAACCTACTGTTGGCCTTGATCCTATGCAAATCATTGAGATAAGAGAGCTTATAAAGTCATTAAAAGACGATCATATTGTTATTCTTAGTTCACATATTTTGTCTGAGGTTAATGAAATTTGTGATGAGGTTATGATCATTTCACATGGAAAAATGGTTGAAAGAGGAACGCCGCAGGAACTTGAAGATAAATTTAGTTCAGGTTCCAAGATCAAACTTTCTGTTCTTGGTAGTGAAGCTCAGATAAGAGGTGCTTTAAGTGGAATTCCTGGACTTAAGAATATTGTTATTTCAGAAGAAAAGAATTCTGATGGAGCATTAGACTGTGAAGTTGATGTTTCTGGTGATAATGATGTTCGTATTGAGATTTCTAAGGCCTTTGCTACAATTGGAGTTCCTGTATTATCGATGAATAAGGAGACTAAGACTCTAGAGGATGTATTCCTTCAGGTTACCGGTGTTACTCCAGCTACTGATAAAAAAGAAAAAACATCGAAGTTTAAGCTTGGAAAAAAGAAGGCGAAGGAAGCTGCAGAAGCTGTAATAAAGGAAGATGAACAGAAAAAAGCTGCAGAATCTGAAATTAAGGACGATGAAAAAATAGAAGCTGATAAAGTTGAGAATGATGAAAGCTCTGTTGCAACAGATGCTGAAACTGAAAATGAAGTTGAAATAGAAAAAAACGATACAGAAGAAACTTCTGATAAAAATGAGAAATCAGAAGAAAATACTGATGAAAATGTGAAAACAATAGATAAAGAATCAGAAAAGGAGGAAAAATAAATGCTTGCAATTTTTAAACGTGAATTTAAGTCTTACTTACATTCATTTATTGGACCTCTTGTAATAGCAGCAATACTTGCAATGTTCACCTGGTTTTTCTTAATTTATAACCTGTTTAGCCAGAGTAATAATTTAAATGGAGCTGTCTTTTATGTAGCGTTTTGGGGACTTATGATCATCATACCGGTTTTGAGTATGAGGTCATTTACTGAAGAACGTAAAAACAAGACAGATCAAATGATACTTACTGCACCTGTTTCTGTTGGACAGATGGTAATGGGAAAATTCTTATCAATGGTTGCAATTTTTACAATACCAACCCTTGTTATTTGTATATTCCCACTTGTAATGATGAAATTTGGAAGCGTTCCGCTTTTATGGAACTATACATCTATTTTTGCTTTTTATATTTATGGTGTAGCTCTTATTGCTATTTGTATGTTCTTTTCATCACTTACAGAAAATATAATCATAAGCTTTATATCAAGTGCTGTTGTGATTTTATTCTGTAATCTTTCATCAAACATTTATGAAGGACTTGGAATAGAGGCACTCTCAACAGTATTAAAAAATACAGTAGATATCAGTACAAGACTTACAGATATGATGCTTGGAAGTATTGATGTTACAGCAATCATTTATTTCCTTTCAATTATTATTTTGTTTTTGTTCCTTACAACTCAGTCAATTCAAAAGAGAAGATATACCGTTTCTAAAAACAATTTTTCAATTTCTGCATATAGTTCAATAACAGTTATTGTAGTTATTGTTGCAATTGTTTTTGCAAACCTTGCAGGAAGTCAGATTCCTGAGGATTATAAATCTCTCGATGTAACCTCAAACAGTCTGTATACACTTACAGATGATTCTATTGATGTTGTAAGTCAGATTACTGATGATATTACACTTTATTTTCTTGCAAAAGAGGATGATGAGACTGGTCAGACCAAGGATACAGGTGTTGAGAAAATTCTTAAGAAGTATGCAGCTCTTTCTGACAATATAACTCTTACTTATGTTGACCCGGTAATAAATCCTCAGTTTGCATCAAATTATACAACCGATTCACTTTCATACAGCAGTGTAATTGTTGTAGATAATACTAATGAAAGAAGTACTGTAATCCCATACAGTGATATGTTTGAAACTGAAATTGATTACACAACTTATTCATCTACTGTAACCGGATATAACATGGAAGGCGAGATAACAAATGCTCTTCAGTATGTAACATTATCAGAAGATGTTCTGATGAATGCTTATATAATTACAGGTCATAATGAGATTGGGCTTGAAGATGCTTATGAAAAGGTTCTTAAAAATGACAATATGAATATAAGTGAGCTTAGTCTTCTTACAACAACTTCTGTTCCTGAAGACTGTGATCTTCTTATTATTGCCAGCCCTGCAATTGACTACACAGCTGATGAAGCTGCAATGGTAATAAGCTATCTTGAAAATGGCGGAGATATACTCATACTTTCAACTTATACACAGGAAGACATGACAAACTTTAAATCAATCCTTGCTTTCTATGGTGTTGACCTTAAAGATGGACTTATTGTTGAAAATGATAGTAATCACTATTATAACAACATGCAGCCATATTATGTATTTCCTGTTCTTGGAAGTGATGAGATTACAGATGGAATTTCATCATCAGCTTCTGGTATGGTATTTGCACCGCTCCCACAGGCTCTTAGTTATACAGAGTCAGATGATGTAACTATAAGTGAAATACTTACATCTTCAGAGGATGCTTATATTAAAGCTAATGTAGAAGGCGGAATTGAGCAGGCTGATACTGATGAAAGCGGTCAGTTTACAATGGCTGTTAAAGCGGTTAAGACAACTGGTGATACACAGTCCAATGCCGCAATATATGCCTGCGGATATATGTTTACCTCAAGTGCAGATGAGATAGTAAGTGATAATAATTTATTATTGTTTAGTAATACTATTAATTCTCTTGTTGAGTTTGAAACTGATTTTGTAACAATTCCGGTAAAAGAAGTTTCTAACTATATAACAGTAACAATTTCTGCTGTTTACACTATTTTGTCAGTAATGATAGTTGTTGTTCTTGCAATTTTAATTGGCGGATTTGTTGTCTGGTTTAAACGTAGTAAGAAGTGATCTAAAAGATTGGAGATATGATGAAAAAACAGAAAATACAGCTTATTGTTGTTCTTGTTTTAATGCTTGTTTTTATCTGTGGGTACTTTGGTCTAAAAAAATACAATAGTGTTATTGAGGCTAAAGAAGCAGAGGCTGAATATCAGGTTCTTACATTAAATGAGGAGAATATTTCTGAAATTAAAAGTGATAATGAATCAGGAACATTTCATTTGATAAAGTCTGATGATACATGGACATTTGCTGAAGATACTGAGAATAATGTGGATCAGGACAGTGTTTCTACACTTCTTGAAAATGTATTATCAGTTGAATCAGATCAGGCAATTTTTGATGTTGAAGATATGTCAATTTATGGACTGGATGAACCAGTAGAGACAATTACTCTTGTTACTTCAGATGGAACATATACTATTAAAATCGGTGATTTTAATAATACTAATTCTCTTTATTATATGCAGCTTGGAGATGATGCTACAGTTTATACTGTTACTTCAACGATCTATACAGCATTTAAAAAGACAGATGAAGATTTCATAGCTGAAGAAGAGGAAGAAGCTGCCACAGAGGCAAGTAGTGAAGATGTTACTGTATCAGAAGCTTCAGATTCTTCAAGTACAGAAGAAACGACTGCAGATGAAAGTACAGAAGAAACATCCGTAGATGCAAGTACAGAAGCAAGTGAATAATTTTTTTTGAGACGGAGATAGTTAAGATAGGAAAGCCCGGTTTCATATATATTCTGAATCTATGATTAAATATATATGGACCGGGCTTTCAGAGAATATTTGTATTTTGTTATCCTTGAAGAATGATGCTACAATATATGACATTATTGTGGTATAAAAATAAATATCATTTAGGCTGTTTATTTTAGGGCTTTTGGAATATATTGATAAAAGCTTTGTGATTTTTTGGAAAGGAAATACAGATAATTATGAGAATATTATTTATAAGGCATGGAGATCCTGATTATGTAAATGATACATTAACTCAAAGAGGAGAAAAGGAAGCAGCAGCACTTGCTGAAATTATTTCTGGTTATAATATCTCAAAAGCTTATATTTCACCTCTTGGAAGAGCTGCAAGGACAGCAGAAGTATGTTTAGAAAGGCTTTCGATGACAGGTACAACTTATGACTGGCTTCGTGAATTTCCACCTGTAATTGATCATCCAGAAGAAAAGAATACTATTGTATGGGACTGGCTTCCTGATGAATGGACCAAAGAACCTGCATATTTTGATCTTGATAAATGGGATGAAACAAATACTATGCAAAAAGGTAAGGTAAAAGAGGAATATGATAAAGTAATTGAAGGCTTTGACAAGATAATTGAATCACATGGCTATAGGCGAGATAAGATGTATTATAAAGCAGAAAAATCCAATCATGATACAATAGCATTCTTTTGTCATTTTGGGGTTGAATGTGTTCTTCTTAGCAGGTTGATAAATGTTTCACCTATGATCCTTTGGCATGGATTTTGTGCCGCGCCTACTGCAATTACTAGTGTTTATACAGAAGAAAGACGTGAAGGAATTGCATCATTTAGAGTAAATGAATTTGGAGCAACACCTCATCTGTTTGTAAAAGATATAATTCCTTCAAAGAGAGCCAGATTTGTAGAATGTTTTGGCGATACAGAGCCGGATTTTGAACATAAATGATTTTATATAAAGTTTATAAAGTTTATACTATATTTTGTGGCAGTAATACTGGTTAATACCATATAATGTTACTAAAGGAAGACAAAATTATTAATTTATACTATATTTTGTTAACAGTTTTAATATTTAGTAAATATATTGTGGTTTATCCGTATATCATAAAGAATATAAATGTAACTGTTGATATTGAAAAGTGATCGTAAGGAGGGCAGGCTATGGTAAGTTCTACATTATTTACATTCGAAATAGGTGATTACGCAGAGTATATTCCATCTGATTACATTACAGGACTTCAGCTTGGCGAATACATTGCAATTGGATGTGACTTTGTTGATTCTCCAAGTGGCGCTTTGGTTTACGAAATAGTTGATGGAAAATGCATTGTTCTTAGCGTTTGTGTAAAAGAAGATTATAGACGAATTGGTATTGCAACTAATCTTGTTGACAGACTTATGAAGAATATGCTTAGAGAAGGTATCTGGTCTGTGCAGTTTGCTTATGAAAAGAATCTTGCCGGGCAGCAAATGTCTAATTTCCTTAAAGCATATTTCTCTAATTGTGAGATAAGATGTAAGATTCCGGAAAAACCTGTTAAATGTGGTGAACTAGAAAGTGCATAAAATTAAATATTGTTAATTTTCAGGCTATCGTATAAGTTGATATGCTCCCTTCTAGGTAGACAAGAGAAATAATAAAAACCTTGTTCTGCTTGGAAGGGGGCATATTTTGTCTTTTAAACATAAGTACACATTTGAAGAAAAAGAAAGGATTTTACTAGAATACCAGACTGGTACTCA
>JAILEJ010000506.1 GCA_024688095.1 Butyrivibrio sp. | reverse complement strand
CTGACAACCATAATGTATGCTTATGCCGGAGCGACCATGACTTTGGTTGGACAGGCATATAGTTCTGATACTGAAAGACAGTCATGTACTAGGTACCCTAAATATTCCGCAATGATAGCTGTTCTGATATATGCAATGATCTTAGTGGTGACAATTATTTTTCCAAGCCAGGTCTGTGGCATAATTACTGACCAGTTCGAGATTTTGGAAAAAGCCATACCAATTGTTGTTTTTGCACTCTCAGTGCAGATATTGAACATACCTTGTCAGGTCTATAAATACGCACTACAGGCAATTGAACAGGAGAAATGGGTTCTGATTATATCGGTTCTGCTGTCAGCCTTGTGCTGCATGGTAATCTTTTTAAACATGTTTATATTCAAACTTGAACTGATAGGTGTTTTTTGTGGTTTTGGAATGTTCTATTTAATACTCGATGTTCTATTTTGCATAAAGTATTCTCATTTATTGAAAAAGGCAAAAGAAATCTCCCATGCAGGATAATCTGCTGGGAGATAATTTATTTATTGAATATATTATGTTACTACAGAATGCTGCCGCCTATATGCATTATTATTCTTCAATGTCAGCTCCATATTTTACGCTTACACTATTTCGTTTTTTTTCTTTATTCATAAGCTCTGCAACCATGTCCTACTGCAAGAGTTGTAAGATAATATTCGTATATAATCGACGTCACGCTTTTTCCACAACGCATAAAACATGCCTATTATACTCATAAAAAGCGAATAATTATTCATACATGTTCTTTCTAATGGTAACGTAATCTTCTCTTTCTTTTTCTCTGTTCTCACTTATCAGGATATCTTCGTAAATATTATATCCGTCTATGGTGTAGGCAAGCTTCACGTCAAAATTTGTTATATTTTCATCCAGTCTTTTGTTAGTAGGAAGAATTATATATCTGTCCAGATCCACTCTTGTATAATACAAAAGTTCTTGGGTTTCAATTTCCTCTTCCTTCATCACTTTCAAAACTCCGGTGTAATAATTATGATCAACATAGTCTCTTCCGTAAGGCATCAGTATATTGGGATCATATTGTCTTACAAAGTAGACAAGTTCAGGAGTAAACGCAGCTCTTATTATCCCTTCATCCTCTGTGGGCTTTATCCTGTCACATATGTCTATCACATTTTGTGGCAAATGGTATATATTTTCCGCCAGATACACGTGTTCATTTGCATATACGCATGAACCCGTTATTGCAATAACCACAGCTAAAATTCCGACTGCGACATGCTTTTTTACCGAACTTTTTATACTTGTAATAAACTTGGTAAAAGCGTAAGCAATAGTAACATACATTGGGATAATCCATAAGATTCTGTAATATGTATTGGCAGATTCAAGTCTTGCAACTTTAACAAACAGCTTCTTTGTTATAGGAAAAAGAAATCCTGCAACTATAACAAGCGGAATCACTCCAAATATAATTTTCTTTCTTACATCAGATTCTTTTACTATAAGATAAATCGATGATATCAATAGAAGAAGCCAAAATATTATCCAAATATGTCCATTTCCAAGTCCACCATATCTCTGAAGGTCGACTAGGCATTCCATAAAGATTCCGTACATATATCGTCCTCACATAAGCTTATAAAGCACAACATAAACAAGATTTGGAATAACAGAACAAAATGCTCCTAAAAGAACGGTTAATCTCTTTGAAGAATACAGCAACACAAGTGTAAGTAGCGCAACAAGTCCCGCTCCGAACACAACCCCCATTTCTGAACACATTCCTGAAAACATGTTAACCAGTGCCAACAGTCCCCAGAAAGACGCTTTCTGCGAAAGCTTCTTCTCTTCTTCGCCTGTATCCTTAAACATCCATAAAAATATCAACAGGATAGTCGGAAAGGCAATGCTTGTAAGCATGGATTTTCCCTGCCATGTCCTCATCAGAAAGAATGTTGCCGGAGTATAAATTGATACATTGCCAAAAATCATAAGCATATTGACCATGATCATGAAAATCGGTCTCATCTCAATTTTATCTGTAAATAGCACTCTAGCTATCTCATGATAAATAAAATATGCCAGTGGAATAATCAGAATCGGCCACACTGTATATGCAAC
>JAILEJ010000504.1 GCA_024688095.1 Butyrivibrio sp. | reverse complement strand
GGGAATTGTATGAATTGAAGTAGCATTGATAACCGATTATACCGGAATTATGCACGAAGGAGAATGAGTAATGCTTACATTGGTCAAACCCAATATAGATGATTTATGGTTTAGAGAAAAACTAATGGCTGACGAAGATACCATCGTTATTTGATGAATTCTGATAATGAATATGTCGGAGAGATTGCTTAGTTTGGTCAGCAAGAAGTCATAGATTCTTGTTTTTCATCAGAAAAACAGGAATCGTAACTACCATGAAAATGAAATCATTCATTTTCATGTCCTGCAAAGCAGGATTCTTGCTGACAATTTCATTGTTTGGTCAGCAAGAAGTCATGACTTCCTTCAACGAAGCAGCAGGCTTTACTTCCATATACCATGATATGACAAATCGTAATTTTAGAAAAAATGAAATTACTATATGGTCTTATGTTTTTTATAAAAAAGTTTGTGACCAATTATTTTTTTTTCTGTGTATTAAAGTGTAAAGACAATAACACTTAATATGGAGGAAAAGAAAATGTTAAAAAAAATCATCATTACACTATTATTTGGCACATTAACAATTGCGGCAATAGGATGTGGTATAAAGTCTAATGCGTCTGATGTGACAGAGGATTCTTCTACTGTAGAAATAATCACATCAGATTATTCTGTTAATGAGGAACTGGACGACTTAGGAATAATGACTGGAACATGGAGTATTTCAGATTCCACTACTATGACAGATGAAATACAGGAAATATTTGATAAAGCTGTAGATGGAATTAATGGTGCGACATATGAACCTATTGCATATCTTGGAAGTCAGGTTGTAGCCGGTAATAATTATTGTTTTTTGTGTAAGGCTACTGTTGTACATCCTACAGCAACACCTTATTATACTCTTATGTATATATATGAAGACCTTGATGGAAATGTAGAGATAGCAGATATGCAGGATATTGAATTAGGATACTAAGTCTATGATGGAAGATTGGAAAATTGTTGAGCTATATTGGGCTAGGAATGAAGAAGCCATTAATCTGACCAAATTAAAATATGGAAAATACTGCAGGAAAATTGCCTGCAGTATTCTTTATGATTCGGATGATGCAGATGAATGCATAAATGACACTTACTTAAGCACCTGGAATTCTTTGCCGCCAAACAAGCCGGAAATGTTGAGTACTTATGTCGGAAAGATCTGTAGAAATATAGCAATAAATCTGTATCAAAGGTTAACTGCAGCAAAGAGAGGTGGAAGTCAGACTGAGTTGTGCTTGGATGAACTGTTGGATATTGCCGACGATTCAGCTGTTGAGGACCAAATTGAACTAAGAGAGCTTAGTAACAGTATAAATCAATTTTTAGATAATTTAGAAAAAGAAAACAGAATTATCTTTGTAAAAAGATATTGGTATATGGAAGCTATAAAAGAAATAGCAAAAGATCTGAAAATATCAGAAAGTAAAGCCAAAATGTCTTTATTACGCACAAGAAATAAGCTTAAAGAGCACTTGTTGAAGGAAGGATATAGCTTGTGAATAATATAACATTATTAAAATCAATTGGTGATATAAAAGATAAATATATAGAAGAAGCAAATCCTTTAAACAATATAGATTTGCAGAAGAAGCATAGGATAAATGGTAAACAGAGAATACTTTCTTTGGCGGGAGTACTTGCTGCGGCTGCAGTTTTATTTGTATTGTTTAACACATATATATATATTGATCAAAATGAATCTGGAGTTACAGTAGAAAATCCGATGTATCTTTGTAAAGATATAGATGAAGCTGAGTCTATCGTAGGATTTACATTAAATGTTCCAGATAGTATATTGGGTTCTCAAAGCAGACAAATCTACGTAATTGATCAAAATATCATAGAGATAGATTATTTTGAAGGTCAGGACATAACAGCATGTATTAAAAAAGCAAAGAGTACAGAAGATATAAGTGGTGATTATTCAGTATATGAAAACGAAGAAATAAGAAATATTGGAGATGTAGAAGCGACATTTAAAGGCAATGATAATCTTATCTATTTGGTAACATGGAGCAATGGCAAATATAGTTATTCTATTAGCATAAACAACGGAGTAGAAGAAAGCAATATTTTCGATATACTAGTAAATACGTACTAATTCAATGTTTTTGGTATTATCAGAGTAATGTTGCAAGATGGCCTTGCGATTCGCAAAAATAATAAAAATGTAAATATGCGAAATGATTGAAAAGGTTGATAGTTAATAAAATCAGAGTATATTTCGTTCTTAATGGATGTGTTTTGCTGATATGAATGATCATGAACAGAATGAAATAAATAATCTTTACAATTCTAAATTTGGAAGTATTGAACACTATAGAGAAATAAGTGAATGAAAAAATGTTGATTAATTATAATGTATCTTGGAAATCATTTGGATTTCTGAAATGCTTTCCTGTAGTTAAGTGGCAATAATCCTTTTGCATTGCTGAAAAGTTCTGCAAAATGTCCTAAAGATGAGTAACCAACAGCCTTAGCAACTTCTTTAACGGGGAGATCTGTATATGCAAGAAGGTGTTCCGCATGGTCAATTCGCACTTTTTGTATATAATCTGCTATAGTCATTCCATAATAAGACTTGAAGGCACTCTTAAGTTTGGTGGTGCCCATGCATGCAATTTTGGCTAAAGAATCAATTGAAATCTTATCTGCATAATGATCATTTATATAAAGGCCAAGGCTGTTAAGTAACTGAGTATCAGTGGAAGAAAGGGGAGCTTTGGCTTTTTCATTTAGCTTTCTGTGATGCTCAAAAATAAGGCAAAGAGCTTCTCTGACCTTTGCATCGTAAAAAAGCGCTGCTGATGAAGCAGAACCTTCATATTTCCATATATCCCAAAGAAGTTTCTTCATTTCTGGGAAGTCTGCAGTTTCATCAATACTTTTGAATGCAGTTTTAGGATCCACATAGGAAGGTCCAAAATTGTCCTTGAGGATTTGGTGAAAAAAGTCTGGGCGATATTCAATACCAATGGAACGCACAGGAATATTACGATGAATTAGGGCGTGAAAAGGCTTATATCCTCCAAGAAAGCTTTTAATCACATGACAATTCAAGCTTTTATAGGGATTTAATTCTTCGCCTGAAATGGATTCATACCAGGTAATACTAAGGCATTCCGGCAAATCCATATTTAACACTGCATCTTCTTTGTATGAAAAATCGTGAATTTTTATATTATATTGTCCGGGCATTTCATAGTACCAATAATACCCCGTTCCCAATTCTGGATTAAACGTAAAGCAGTCTCCTCCCGGCGGAAAGCCTTTCGGTGTATCGCATGGATGGAAGTTAGCTTTTTTAAATATTTCTCTATAGTATTCTTTGTTATTCTTATTCATTTTAGTTCCAATCCGACAAACTAAGGTTAAAATCAGACTTAATGTACCATCCACAATTGTACCAATCATGTTCTTTGATTACAATACATAATTGAACGAAAATGATTGGAGACACGAAGGTTTATGAAAAACAAAAAGGAGAAAAAAGGATTTTCTTTATTGATGGAATGGGCTGGTAAAGATAAGTATTTGATATATAATTCCGTCTTATTTGCACTTTTATCAAGCTTGTGTGGGATTGTTCCGTATCTAATATTCTACAGACTAATAGATTCGGCAGTGGATGGAACTTTAAGTGTCAGATATGGCATCAATTTGGCATGGGTTCTTATAATATTTACTTTTATAAGAGTAGTCTGTAATGCTGTCGCATCATTGTTTTCGCATAAGGGTGCTTACAATACCCTTTTTAAAGTCAGATGTATGGTAACTGAACATATGGCCAAAATGCCTATGGGAGCCTTGAATGAAAGAAGTATTGGCGAAATCAAATGTGTTATGAATGAAAGCATCGAAAAGCTGGAATTATTTTTAGCACATAATATTCCTGAACTTGTTTTGTATTTATCGGGTCCTATAGTGATGTTTTTTTGGCTTTTTTCTGTTAATCATAAATTGGCACTTATCAGCATTTTTCCTCTTGTATTTGTTGTCATTGTGTTAATAGCTATGTTTACGAAATTCTTTAAATTCATGGACAGAATCAATACATCAGCAGGGAGTCTTTCAGATACTGTCTCTGAATATGTTAATGGCATGAGACTTATTAAAGCTTATAACATGAGCGTTAAATCCTTCCAAAAGTATTCAGATGCAATTGAAGGGCAGTTTACAATGTGGAGCGATATTTCCATAGCAACAGGTCCCCTATACGCTATATATGTAGTTTTATTAGAGTGCGGAATATTATTTTTGGTTCCAGCAGGAGGATGGCTATACGTTCACGGACATATAACTGCGGGAGTATTTCTTCTGTTCGCGTTTATAGGGACTCAATATCTTACGGATATTAGACCTTTGCAGGAACTGTCTAATAATCTGTCTTTTGTATTAAACGGAGTTAATCAGGTAAAAGAAATTTTGGACGTTTCCGTGTTTGAGGGCGGACAGGCCTTTCCACAAAAACATGATATATCAGTACAGAATGTGAGCTTTTCATATGACGATAAGGTAAAAGTACTTGAAAATGTAAATCTTGAAATTGGTGAGGGTGAGCAGATTGCAGTTGTTGGCGCATCCGGTGAAGGAAAAACGACATTAGTACAACTTATCTCCAGATTTTATGATGTAAGT
>JAILEJ010000502.1 GCA_024688095.1 Butyrivibrio sp. | reverse complement strand
AACTCCATATCTTATAGCTGATTGGGCATATTTAAAATCTGAATAACCACTAAGTATAATAAATCGTCCTTCATACCCTGCTTCTCGTGCCTTCTTTATAACATCTATTCCATGTATTTTAGGCATATTAAGATCCATAACCACTACTTGAGGAGAAGAATTATTTATAATATTCAACGCTTCTTCCCCATTTGAAGCCTCGTATTCTACTCTGTATCCCATATCTTCCCAATCCATTATGCATTTAAGACCAGCTCTTATATTTGCCTCATCATCAGCAATTAATACGCTTATTTTTTCATTAGTCATAAATCGCTCTTTCCATTTCTGTTTACATCAAGTTATTAATAAGGATTATATAAATTTATTGACCTAGAATTTCTTTTTTCTTATCTCCTTCTGCAATGGCATTTTCAAGATCAAATTCATATACATCTGCATATCCAAGACCCTCACATTTATTTTTCATATCCTGCCATAGCGCTTCAAATTCCTCTTCATCTTTAGCAAATACCATATTCCAGGAATTTTTTATAATAATTCTTTTAACTGCTTCCCTTATTTCCTTTATTTCAGCAGTCTCTTCATTTTCGTTGTATTCACAGCCTGGAGAAACTATAAGTTTATTGTTTTTTTGCAGATAATCAAGTGTGTTATCTGCATCCATTTCCTCACTCCACTCCTTCTGCAAAGTAGTCTCTGTACGGTTAAGTTCACTGTCCCATAACTCATAGGTGTAAGGAAATCCATTTTCTGCAATTTCAGTAAGACTTACTGCTGTATAATTGAGCATTGATATTCCTTCTCTGTAAGAATTACCATTTTCGTCTCCCGGTATTACTTCACTACTCTGATTGTAAAAAACATCTATACCATAATCGGTAAGCTTTGGCTCTCCAAAGGCCATTTCCCAGGTTATACCTTCAAGCCCTGCACTTCCGCCATTTTCTGCTGCCTGATTTTCATATATACCATCATCTGAATACAGATAGTCAATAAAATCTACCATTCTTTCCGGATCTTCTACATCTGATCCAACGCATATAACTTCGTCATACACACCTTCCTGTGAACATCCATGTTCATATATCAGCATGTCATCTATATCCGCCATCATAAATCCCTTACCAGCTTCCATGTGTTCATCTGTGTTATATGCTGATCTTCCAAGAAATCTCCATGGGCTAAATAATACAGCCCCATCCTGATATTTTGCAAAAACATCACTATATGACTGAGTTCTTGAATCCGGATCAACTAGTCCCATCTGATTAGCTTCAAAAAAGAATTTTAACGATCTGTAATACAGAGAATTATCCTCTATTATTGACTGATAATCACTTCCATCAGCCTTTGCAAGCACAAAGCCATGCTCATCATATCCATAAAAACAACAGGGCTGTTTAGCCCATGTCATCATATTATTGTCCCAATCATCAAAAATCGAAAATGCATATACCTTCTGTCCCGAATCACTCATTGGATTCGCATTCTGCATATTCTTTAGTACTGTAAGAAGGTCCTCTAGTGTTCCTATTTCAGGACTTCCTATTTTTTTATATATATCCCATCTAATATAGGGAGCGTATGTCGAATCAATTATGTCTGTCGGTGTATCTACTGATAAAGTAGATATACTTGAAGGAATTGCATATATTCCATCAAGTCCTTCATTTAATTTATTTATTGCATAGGAATACTTCATTATGTCCTTATCCTTGATATATGGCGTCATATCTAAAAGTAATCCTGAATCTACTAAATCCTTTAGCGCATTGTTCTGCGCAGATACCATAATAATATCCCCAAGGTATCCTGATGCTGCTCTTACATCCTGAAGCACTGCTCCGTTATAATTATTATTTATGGAGATTATATTAAGCTCCATGTTAAATCTATCTTTTATTCGCTCAGCAAACCATCCGGACTGTATTCCCTGACTGTTTGCCTCACTGTCAAAAACATCTATTGTTAATTCTTTGCTGTATTTATTATTTCCACAACCTGACAAAAAAATAAGAGCTGATGTCAGTATTACGGTAGAAAAAATAGTTTTCTTCATATTTAAACCTCACACATTCTTGCATCCTGCTCTTATATTTTACTTTATTTTTGTGGACATAATAGAGGCATTTCTCTATTATGTCCACTTTTATAAAACTTTTTTTACTACGTATTTGTAATTATGTTATTAGTTAGCTGCAAGTGCCTCTTTTTCTGCTGCTGCACGAAGAGTTGCTTCATTTTCCTGGAACTCTACGCACTGATCATAACCATAATCTGTAGCCTGCTG
>JAILEJ010000432.1 GCA_024688095.1 Butyrivibrio sp. | reverse complement strand
CTTCATCACAACCAAGAGTATCAACTATAACTTCCTTTAATTCTTCGAATTTCATTTTTTTTCCTCCATAGATCAAAATCTTTAAATAAAAAGTTTTATTAAAAATGTTTTAATTAAACAATTTTAAATAAAATATAATCTCATATATGTAAAAAGTCAATAGTTTAAATAAATTTAATTAAAATAATTTTTAAGTATTTTTTTAGAGGGATATTTGTTTGATATTGTTATTTTTACCAATGAATCAGCTTTGTAATTGTGAAAAATCACGTTAAAATGTTCCGAATTTGCAAAAAATGACGCAAAACGTGCCAAAAACTGTTTAGAAATATTATTTGTGGCATAGTTAAATCATAAAGAATCTATCGAGAGGTGGAAGGAAATGTTAAGAGTTGAAAGATTAACAGTAGAGGGTCTAACTAAGAACATAGTTACTGATGAAAAGCATCCGCATTTTTCTTATAAGCTTTTTTCTGATAAGGAAGATGTTGTTATTGATGTCTGTGAGATTACGGTCAAAAATCTCATGGGAGAAATCTATTGGGAAAAGAAGACCAACGAGCAGATAGAAATTACATATGAAGGAAAAGCTTTAGAGAGCTCATCATCCTACATTGTTTCGATAGATGTAAAGGATAATAAGGGTGAAAGTGCATCAGCTTCCACAGAATTTTCAACGGGACTTATGGCAGATACATGGCCGGCACGTTTTATTACAGATGGTACATATTCTTTTACAGAAAAAAAGGTATCGCCAAGGCCATTAGTATTTAGAAAGACTATAAAGCCAGCTGGAAAGATAAAGAGAGCATATATATATGCAACGGCTCTTGGAATTTATGAATTATATATAGGAAGCGAAAAAATCGGAAACAGATATTTTGCACCGGGTTTTACTTCTTATAAGAACAATCTCCAGTACCAGACCTACGATGTTACAGACAAATTTATGGAAAAAGATGAATGCACACTTGATTTTACTGTAGCAGGTGGCTGGGCAGTTGGCTCATTTGTTTTTAGCAGAATAAACAGATTTGCTGCAGACAGACAGGCTTTGTCAGCGCTTATATGTCTTGAATATGAAAACGGCGAAGCAGATATGATTGCCACAGATGAGAGCTGGATGGTATCACAGCAGGGGCTGGTACAGATGGCTGATCTCTATGATGGAGAGACCTTTGATAATACAGTTTCTCTTGAAAATATCAAGTGGAATAATGCAAGCTTTGAAGACCTTAGAGTAGCACCTGATATTTATGCTGAATGCGGAGCACCAGTTACAGAGCATGAAGAATTTACTCCAATAGATTCATGGTATTTGGAGGATAAAAAGGAAACTATATATGATTTTGGTCAGAATTTTGCAGGAATAGTAAAGTTCAAAGTAAAAGGTGCCAAAGCAAAACAGACGGTGGTTATAAAACATGCTGAAATTTTAAATCCGGATAAAAGCCTTAATACCAGCTTTCTTAGAACGGCAAAGGCAACTGTAACCTATATTTGCAGTGAAGGAGATCAAAGCTTTAGTCCTTCATTTACTTACATGGGATTTAGATATATTTCAGTTAGCGGAATAAATAAAGAAAATATAGAAATAAAAGCGGTTGCTCTTTATTCAGATATTACAGAAAGAGGAAGCTTTGAGTGTTCAAATGAAATGCTTAATAAGCTTCAGAAGAACATAAGCTGGGGAGCAAAATCAAACTTTGTAGATATACCAACTGACTGTCCTCAGAGAGATGAGCGAATGGGATGGACAGGAGATATAGCAGTATTTAGTCCTACAGCATGCTTTAACTTTGAGTTAGTAAGATTCCTGAAAAAGTGGCTTAAAGATGTAAGAAGTGAACAGCTTTCCACAGGTGGAATACCAAATACAGTTCCTGTAAACGGATATGGATTCCCGGTAACAATGCCAAAGATGGCAATTGACTGGTGGGGCGATGCAGCAGTACTTGTTCCATGGGCTTTGTATATGGCAGAAGGCGATATACAGATACTAAAAGATAATTACGAAATGATGAAAAAGTACGTAAATGCCTGCAAGAGATGGGCAGCACTTCTAAGCTTTGGAAAGCACAGATATATATGGCATACACCAGCAACGCTACACTTTGGAGACTGGGTTGCACCTGATGTTCCAATGATGCAGCAGTGGCAAAAGAGAAGTAAATGGACAGCTACAGCTAGTCTTTGCAACACAAGTAAAGTTCTTTCCCAGATAGCTGCAATTCTTGGTAAAACTGAAGATGCAGAAAAATACAACAGATTATCAGCTAATGTAGCAGATGCCTATGAAAGTGTATTTACAGATGGAAATGGAAAATTAAAGGAAGAATTCCAGACAGCATATGTTCTTCCATTACAGTTTGGAATGTTCAGAGATGAAAACAAAAAGAGAGCAGTAAAAAATCTTTCCAGACTTATTGAAAAGAATGATTACTGTATTGGAACAGGATTTCCAGGAACACCATATATATTATTTGCACTTGCAGATAACGGCAGAGTTGAAGATGCATATAAGATGCTTTTGAACACAAAATGTCCAAGCTGGTTATATGAAGTAAAGGCTGGAGCAACCACTATATGGGAGCGATGGGATGGTCTTGATGAAAATGGACAGTGTCCTATTGGAGATGATGGTACAGATACAATGATTTCTTATAATCACTATGCATCAGGTGCTGTGGGAGACTTTTTATATAGAAGAGTTGCCGGAATAGAACCAATAAAAGCAGGTTATAAGGAATTTAAAGTAAAGCCTGTTCCAGGAGGCAATATAACATCAGCGAAGGCTGTAATTGATACTCCATATGGAATTGCTTCAAGCAGCTGGAATATAGAGGATTCAGTATTCAATCTGGAAATAAAGGTTCCCGTAGGATGCAGATGCATTGTGGAACTTCCGGATTTAAGTACGAGAAGTTTTGGTAGCGGCAGTTATAAGCTGACTACCAGATTATAAAGGGAGGCAAAAGATGCTAAAGGAAATAGTTGAACTTCCGGTGCTAAA
>JAILEJ010000431.1 GCA_024688095.1 Butyrivibrio sp. | reverse complement strand
CTTCATCACAACCAAGAGTATCAACTATAACTTCCTTTAATTCTTCGAATTTCATTTTTTTTCCTCCATAGATCAAAATCTTTAAATAAAAAGTTTTATTAAAAATGTTTTAATTAAACAATTTTAAATAAAATATAATCTTATATATGTAAAAAGTCAATAGTTTAAATAAATTTAATTAAAATAATTTTTAAGTAATTTTTTAGTGAAGTATTTGTTTGATATTGTTATTTTTAACAATGAACGAGTTATATAATTGTGCAAAATCACGTTAAAATGTTCCGGATTTGTAAAAAAAGGTGCAAAACGTGCCAAAAACTGTTTGGGATTATTATTTGTGGCATAGTTAAATCATAAAGAATCTATCGAGAGGTGGAAGGAAATGTTAAGAGTTGAAAGATTAACAGTAGAGGGTCTGACTAAGAACATAGTTACTGATGAAAAGCATCCACATTTTTCTTATAAGCTTTTTTCTGATAAGGAAGATGTTGTTATTGATGTTTGCGATATAACAGTAAAAAATCTCATGGGAGAAATTTATTGGGAAAAGAAAACCAGCGAGCAGATAGAAATAACATATGAAGGAAAAGCATTAGAGAGTTCTTCATCCTACATTGTTTCGATAGATGTAAAGGATAATAAGGGTGAGAGCGTATCAGCTTCCACAGAATTTTCAACAGGACTGATGGCAGATAAATGGCCGGGACGTTTTATTACAGATGGGACATATTCTTTTACAGAAAAAAAGGTATCGCCAAGGCCATTGGTATTTAGAAAGACTATAAAGCCTGCCGGAAAGATAAAAAGAGCAGTTATATATGCAACTGCACTAGGAATTTATGAATTGTATATAGGAAGTGAAAAAATCGGAAACAGATATTTTGCACCGGGATTTACTTCATATAAGAATAATCTCCAATACCAGACCTACGATGTTACAGATAAATTCAATGAAAAAGATGAATGCACACTTAATTTTACAGTAGCAGGTGGCTGGGCAGTTGGTTCATTTGTTTTTAGCAGGATAAACAGATTTGCGGCAGACAGACAGGCGTTGTCAGCACTTATATATCTTGAATATGAAAACGGCGAAGCAGATATGATTCCAACAGATGAGAGCTGGATGGTATCGCAGCAGGGCCCGGTACAGATGGCCGATCTTTATGATGGCGAGACCTTTGATAATACAGTTTCTCTTGAAAATATAAGCTGGCATAATGCAAGCTTTGAAAGTCTTAGGGTGTCACCTGATATTTATACTGAATGCGGAGCACCAGTTACAGAACATGAAGAATTTACTCCAATAGATTCCTGGTATTTGGAGGATAAAAAGGAAACTATATATGATTTTGGTCAGAATTTTGCAGGAATAGTAAAGTTCAAAGTAAAAGGTGCCAAAGCAAAACAGATGGTAGTTATAAAGCATGCTGAAATATTAAATCCCGATAAAAGCCTTAATACAAGCTTTCTTAGAACGGCAAAGGCAACTGTAACCTATATTTGCAGTGAAGGTGATCAAAGCTATAGTCCTTCATTTACCTACATGGGATTTAGATATATTTCAGTTAGCGGAATAAATAAAGAAGCTATAGAAATAAAAGCGGTTGCTCTTTATTCAGATATTACAGAAAGAGGAAGCTTTGAGTGTTCAAATGAAATGCTTAATAAGCTTCAGAAAAATATAAGCTGGGGAGCAAAGTCAAACTTTGTAGATATACCAACTGACTGTCCCCAGAGAGATGAGCGAATGGGCTGGACAGGAGATATAGCAGTATTTAGTCCTACAGCATGTTTTAACTTTGAGTTAGTAAGATTCCTGAAAAAGTGGCTTAAAGATGTAAGAAGTGAACAGCTTTCTACAGGTGGAATACCAAATACAGTTCCTGTAAACGGATATGGATTCCCGGTAACAATGCCAAAGATGGCAATTGACTGGTGGGGAGATGCATCAGTACTTGTTCCGTGGGCTTTGTACATGGCAGAGGGCGATATACAGATACTAAAAGATAATTACGAAATGATGAAAAAGTATGTAAATGCCTGCAAGAGATGGGCAGCACTTCTAAGCATTGGAAAGCATAGATATATATGGCATACACCAGCAACGCTTCATTTTGGAGATTGGGTTGCACCTGATGTTCCAATGATGCAGCAGTGGCAAAAGAGAAGTAAATGGACAGCTACAGCCAGTCTTTGTAACACAAGTAAAGTTCTTTCTCAGATAGCTGCAATTCTTGGTAAGACTGAGGACGCAGAAAAATACGGTAAATTATCAGCCAGTGTGGCAGACGCCTATGAGAGTGTATTTACAGATGGCAATGGAAAACTAAAGGAAGAATTCCAGACAGCATATGTTCTTCCATTACAGTTTGGAATGTTTAAAGATGAGAATAAAAAGAGAGCAGTAAAAAATCTATCCAGACTTATTGAAAAGAATGATTACTGCATTGGAACAGGATTCCCGGGAACACCATATATATTATTTGCACTTGCAGATAACGGAAGAGCTGAAGATGCATATAAGATGCTTCTTAATACAAAATGTCCAAGCTGGTTATACGAAGTAAAGGCTGGAGCAACCACTATATGGGAGCGATGGGATGGTCTTGATGAAAATGGACAGTGTCCTATTGGAGATGATGGCACAGATACAATGATTTCTTATAATCACTATGCATCAGGTGCCGTGGGTGATTTCTTATATAGAAGAGTTGCCGGAATAGAGCCAATAAAGGCCGGTTATAAGGAATTTAAAGTAAAGCCTGTTCCAGGAGGAGATATAACATCAGCAAAGGCTGTGATTGATACTCCATATGGTATTGCTTCAAGCAGCTGGAGCATAAAGGATTCAGTATTCAATATTGAAATAAATGTTCCCGTAGGATGCAGATGCATTGTGGAACTTCCGGATTTAAGTACGAGAAGTTTTGGTAGCGGCAGTTATAAGCTGACTACCAGATTATAAAGGGAGGCAAAAGATGCTAAAGGAAATAGTTGAACTTCCGGTGCTAAA
>JAILEJ010000419.1 GCA_024688095.1 Butyrivibrio sp. | reverse complement strand
AACACCTATTATAATAAGAATAACAGCAACAATAAGAGATCGGATAATACTGCTATAAAGAGCCGCTGTTGCAGTTGCTTCATATTCAGCTTCAAGTGCATCTATATAATCAACCCATACACCTGTACCCATAACCCAGTCAAATGGCTCATAGTAAGCTGTATAATTTATCTTAGGAAGAGGTTCTGTCTCATTTGGCTTTGCAAACATAAGACTTGTATAGCCGCCACCTTCCTGCATACCATTTTTAATCATCTCCTGAATAAAATATGTACCATTAGGGTCTACAGAATCCCATCTTGACTGGCCCTCTGTATCTCTTCCAAGAAGTACAACGTTTATTCCTGTTGAAGTATCAACCCAGAAATAACCATCGCCGTCATTATAACGAAGTTCTCTGATAATATCAGCCGACTGCTTCTGAGCTTCTTCCATTGTAATCTCACCGGCTTCATATTTTGCGTACATAGTTGCACAAATACTCATTGCTTCCTGAGTCTCGTTCTTGAGCTCTGTCATAATGTCTTCAAGAAGCCTTGCTCTGTATGCCTCAGTCTGCTTGTCATTAATCTGAACTGTGCTTATTACAGAAAATCCCTCAATGCATAATGCTGTGATAACTACTGCTAATACAATAGCTCCGACAATTACTGTCATTAATGATCCACGTTTTTTATTCACGACTGTTCCCTCCATAAGAAAAAATTTAAACAAGAAAACTTTTAAATCTCGTACTATAAATTTTATCTCATTTTCATCATAAAAAGTGGTAAAATTCTGATAATTAATACAAGTTTTATCCTTTATTTATAAATTAAATTATGTTTTTCTTTTATCAAAAAAACCTGCACAAAAATGCAGGTTCTTTTTTTATAAATTTTGCTTCATAATACTTTTACAGTTATACATTTCTTTATCAGCTTCTTTTTCTATATCATATATGCTTTCATTATCAGATGAAGAACACATTGCATGACCATATGCAAAACTTAAAGGTACTCCCATTGTATTCTTTTTATTATATTCGTCAGCTTTTTTCTTAAGCAGTTCAATTATCTGTTGATATTCTTTTTCTGGATTGTCTCCAAAAATCAGAGCCATGAACTCATCTCCGCCTACACGGTAAACTTCACCTTTTTTATCTACTGAATTTTTCAGAAGATTTGCAGCATCTTTTATAAAAATATCTCCCTTGGCATGTCCGATTGAATCATTAACCTTTTTCAGATTATTAAGATCGATTGACATTATAACAAAGCTGTAATCTGTCTCCTGATTTCTTCTTGCATTCCAAAGCTTATCAGTCAGACTTACCTCTTTTTCAAGAAAGGCTGCTTTATTATAAAGCCCTGTCATTGCATCAGTTCTGGCCTCTCTTCTATACTGTTCTGCCATAAGTGCCTTACGGTCTCGTGCAAGAGAATTTTGTAACATTCTGATCAGAAGAATTATTATAAATATAAGGTGTCCAACTCTCGAAACTGTTGAAAAATCTGTTGAGTTCCCATTACTATTTGCATACCTTATAACATCTGTAAAAAAACATATGAAAAGAAAAATCAAAGCAACATAAGTAGGATATGTTGGTGAAACATCCTTATTTTTTTTACAATACAATATATCTTTGAACATAAGATATATTGCCATCACAAAATCAAATACCAGTATAAGCTGTGAAACCGGCAATAGCATAAGAAGCGACATATGCCAGACTATAGCTCCAATAAGTTCCGCAATTATAAGAATGATAGTTATTACACTTACACCATAGGAAAAATGTTTATGAGGAACTGGCGATGCAGTATCGATGAAGACTGCAAGTGGACAGCCTATTGACAGTATCACAAGATAGCTCATACAAGTTAAAAATTCAAGCTGTCCTGAAAGAATCTGTATAACCTGAGACTCTGATGCAAGAAGAACACCAACAAGAAATGAGTATGTTCCAAGTGCGTAATAGCTTATTTTCTTATTTTTTTCCAGACCTGGTGTGAAAAAGGTATATAAAAGGCTTGCAATACCAAAAAAGCTTATTGTAAAGCTTGCAATAAATTTCCAGATCCTCTCCCTTAAAATTCCATAAATATACTCTGATGTGTCCTGGATTCTTATGTCCATTATTGATCCGGTAATTTCGGCAGGAGTTATTTCAAAAGATATTCTATTTCCAACATCTGACCAGTAAATTGGAACTATCTGTGACGCCAAACCTATATCCTGTCCTGCAAATCCCATTGCATCCTGCTCATAATCAAAAAAATACTGTTTGCCATATTCTTCCGGATCATAATACAGACTATCCTCTGTAGCTTCCATATATACTTTAAAATCAATTCCTCTTGAAAAAAAACAGAATGCATAGTTTTCCACCATGTCAAGATCTGTTGGAATCTGATAATGATAAACAAAGGTTTTTGAAATATCATCAGGTGAAAAGCTCACCTCTGTAATATTTACTATATTTCCATCATCATCATACCAGCCTTCATCGCAATCAAAAAATGGCTTCTGAACAGACAAAACCTGATTACCTTCATGAAAATGAGACAATACTAATACAGAAATAGTCCATGCAATAAGAACTATAAAAAAGATAACTGCTATAATATTAGGCTTAAATACTTTTGTTCTCATATTTGCACCTTAGAAAAATGTTTTCAATAATTATACCCCTACAATAAAATTTTATATCAACAGATACCTTTATTGTTTTAAAAATATGATAATTTATGTAAATTTTATCGTTTGTTTAGAAAAATGATCAGGGCTTATTCAAAAAAATTTCAGTAATCCTTTTTATTATTTCATCAATATTTTCAGCTGTAATTCCTGCATAATTTATAACAAGGCAGCATTCATTTTCTTTTTCTCTAAGCCCATCAGAACGATATGCAGAATAAAGGCTAAGTTTTAAACCTTTTTCATAGCCTCTCTGCTTTACCTCATAATCAGTCATCTCTGTCTTTATTCTAAGAAGAAAATGCGTACCAGCCTTATATTCTTCTATCCTTGCTATTTCTGAAAGCTTACTATTTTTAAACTTCTGAAGGACCATTTGGCGGATCTTTTTATAATAATTTATAAGCTTTAAAAGATGCCTCTCATAGTGTCCCTCAGAAATAAATCTTGCAAGTGCATACTGCTCAAAGCTGGATACAGAACATGAATAAAAGCTGAGATTTTCCTCATATCTTTTCATTAA
>JAILEJ010000381.1 GCA_024688095.1 Butyrivibrio sp. | reverse complement strand
CGTTCAACCAAAGACGAGTGGACTTCTGGAGGAAGCCGCACAATTATGTTTCCTTGTAGAACAGTAATCCCTGGAGATACAGATTTTCTTTCAGGTGCTTATGAAGTTCAGAACATGCAAAACCGCATATATATGCACAGTAATTTTGATCCGGCCCTTATATGGGATGAAATAAAGAAGCGCTACAACACACCGGATAATACAACCTATGAAAGCTGCTATTTAACATATCAGCCAATGCCGGTAAAAATGGAAAATCCATTCTTAAAGGATATTCCAATGCATTCAAAATGGTTTGCAAATGGCGCAGCAACAAAGAAGATGTACCTGACAGTTTCTCACACTTCTGATGGTGGAATGAATTTCTCATATCACTACCAGACAGTTGAATTAAATGAAAAAGATATAGAAATATTCAACTACTACCTTATGAGAATAATATTCAGAGGCGTTGAGCAGCCAAACTTAAGTATCACAGAAATTATAAATATGGTTTAAGAATGAGGAGGACAACATTATGTTAAAGGAAAACAAATTTAAGGAAATCATTTCACAGTACTGCGAAGTAAAGCCAGACGATATGCACGAAAATTCAAGATTCCGTGAGGATCTTGGTTTCAGTTCACTTGATTTTATGTCACTTCTTGGAGAGCTTGAAGATGAATATGATATCGAGCTTGAAGAGGATAAGATTATTAACATTCATACTATTGAAGAAGCTATGAATCTTATCAATGATTTAAAGGAGGCCGTATAATGAATAACCTTAGAACACTTTGGAGTAATGCCGCAGAAAAATACGCTGATCTTACAGCCGTAAAATGGCTCGATAAAAAAAATATATGCGAAAAGAGTTATGGTGAATTAAACGATTATGTCTGCAAAATCGGAAGAGGTCTTGCAGTAGCAGGCTTTAGCGGCTCTCATATAGCAATCATCGGTGAGACATCTCTTTACTGGGTAGCATGTTACCTTGGCGTTGTTACAGGTAATAATGTTGCAGTTCCTCTTGATGCAAATCTTCCCGCAGAAGAACTTGTTGAGCTTATAAACCGTTCTGATGCTGAAGCTTTATTTATAAGCCCCAAGCTTGCAGCAGTTGCTGAAGCAGCAAAAACAAAATGTCCTGAACTCAAAAACATCTGGTTCATGGAACAGGAATCATCCACTGAATCTGTAAATGAAGATGCAGAAAATCCAAGTATCAGACACAATATATTCCATCTCATGGGACTTGGTACAATAGTTAACTCTTACCCTGAACCACAGGATAATGACCTTGCAACAATTATCTTTACTTCAGGTACAACAGGTAAAAGTAAGGGTGTAATGCTCTCTCAGAAAAACCTCTATGATAATGTATTTAATGTAGATTATCAGGCTGAACCTGGCGGAGTAATATTAAGTGTTCTTCCTATCCATCATGCTTACTGTCTTGTTATGGACTGGCTAAAGGGCTTTTCACTTGGAACTGTAATCTGTATAAATGACTCATTTATGCACATGATGAGAAATATGAACATCTTTAATCCACAGGTTATGCTTATGGTTCCGCTTATGATCGAAACAATTTACAAAAAGATTGCTTCTGCAAGAGATATTGAACCAGCCAAGATATTTGGTACAAATCTCAAGACTATTTTCACAGGTGGTGCTCACCTTGAACCTTTCTATATTGATAAGTTTGCAGAATATGGAATCGAAGTTCTTGAAGGTTATGGAATGTCAGAATGCTCACCTGTAATTACATCAAATACAGTTAACAATCATAAGCCAGGTTCTATTGGAAGACCATTGGATAATGTAGAAATCCGATTCGAAGATGGCGAAATCCTTGTAAAAGGAAGTAGTGTAATGATGGGCTATTACAAGATGCCTGCAGAAACAGCAGAGACTCTTAAAGACGGATGGCTTCACACAGGTGATAAGGGTTATCTTGATAAAGACGGATACCTTTATATAAATGGACGTGTTAAGAATCTTATCATCATGTCCAATGGAGAAAATGTTTCTCCAGAAGAAATAGAAAACAAGCTTGCGCTTTATCCGCTTATTTCTGAGGTAATAGTAAGTGGTATAAACAATTCACTTGTTGCAACAATTTATCCTGAGCAGGAGCTAATAAAAATGAATGGTCTTACAGATGAAGCTGTTAAGACTTCAATACAGGATTTCATCGATGAGTTCAACAGCACTCAGCCAACTTACAGACATATTACACAGCTTGTACTAAGAGATGAGCCTTTTGCAAGAAATTCTACAGGTAAGATCCGCAGAATACCTGCACCTGCTAATCAGGAAAGAAAACATGCCGTTTGACAGTAATACTGTTAACATATATTAAACCCACCAAAAAAGAGTAGCTGAATTCACAGCTACTCTTTTTATCCATAAATTTAAAACAGGAATGGCAATACACCATTCAGGAAATTTTCTGTCATTACATCTGCAACTTTTTCTGCGGGAGAAGCAAAATTTTCTGCTGTCCACTTATGCAAAACACCTACAATAAATCCAATTGTTCCAGCAATCATAAAAGTGAAATGCTCTCTTGACTCCTCAGAAACATCACCTTTTTTTCCAGTTTCTGTAACATACCTGTGGAACATTGTAAGAGTCTTTTCCATAAAGGAGTCTCCTCTTGGACTCTTAAAAAGATTCGCCAGAAAAGGATTATCCTTTGTGTAGTTACAAATTGCCAAAAAATATGATCTGCAAAGATCACGATCATTCTTTGGATGAAAGGATTCCATGAGTTTAAAAATATCATCTATAGTCTTATCTTCAATGGCGGATACAAGATCAATCACACTTTCATAATGATTATAAAAAGTACTTCTGACAATTCCTGATTTTTTTACTATATCCGAAACTGTAATCTTGTCATAATCCTTTTCCTTTATTAATAGAAAAAAGGAATCCATTATTGCCTCTTCTGCAGTACTATATCTTCCATCTGACTCATTCATAACTCATCCCCCGTTTAATAAACTAGTAATTATTACTATATCAGTTTATGACTAAAAATGTCAAAAACACTCAGGTACTTCCTTTACACCTCTTGCAAGACATCTTATAGAAGTTGGTCCCTTGTATGAAAGAGGATTACCATCTATATCTGTAACCTTGCATCCTGCTTCCTGAGCAATAAGTGCAGCTGCTGCATAATCCCACAACTGAATCTTCATTTCAAAATAAAGGCTTACTCTTCCAATTGCAGTGCAGCAAAGATCCCATGCTGAAGTTCCAGATCTTCTAAGA
>JAILEJ010000348.1 GCA_024688095.1 Butyrivibrio sp. | reverse complement strand
AATTCCTTTTTTCAAATAAATAAAATGGAATATATTCAGAAGAATTTCTGAATTCATCAGTGAAACTGACTTGATATAAAGTACTATAATTTTCCCCAAAATGCAAGTGGCATTTCATATTGTGTTATAGTCTTTTGACTATCCCTAAAATAGTGTATAATAGAAATCAATTTTTAGAGATGAGGAAAACATTGTATGTGCGGAATTGCAGGATTTTGTAATCATATCGGTGATTGGAAAAGTGATATAGAGAAAATGAAATTTCACATGAAGGACAGAGGACCTGATGCGAATGGAACCTGGATAAGCGATGATGGCAAGGTTGTGTTTGGACATCAGAGGCTTTCTATCATGGATCTGTCAGAGAGCGGCGCACAGCCTATGGTGTCTCATAGTGGCAGATTTGTCATTTGCTATAACGGCGAGATTTATAATGCTCCGGAAGTTAAGACAAAGCTCCTTGCGGAAAAGAAGGTAGACTCCTTTAGAGGAACCTGTGATACGGAAATACTTCTTGAATCCTTTGAAAGTTACGGTGTTGAAGAAACACTTAAAATGTGCAAAGGAATGTTTGCAATCGCTCTTTATGATAAGAAAGAAAAGACTCTTTGTCTTATGAGAGACAGAGTAGGTGAGAAGCCTTTGTACTACGGCTTTGTCAGAGATATGTTTGTGTTCGCTTCTGATATAGGCTGTTTTACAGAAATCAAAGGCTTTAATAATGCAGTAAATACACAGGTTCTGGATATCTATTTTGAAAATGGATATATTCCGGCACCTTATACAATATACAAAGATATATACAAGCTTGAACCTGGTAAAGTCCTTACTATATGTGCTCCTTATGATTATTTTGATCCTGTAGAAGCTGGAAAAGGCGGCTTTTCCAAATATGGATATGAGATAAAGACCTACTGGTCAATGATGCATGCTGCCAAAAAGGGACAAGACAACCCATTTAAGGGAAGCTTTAATGAAGCATCGGCTGAACTTGAAAGACTACTTAAGGAGTCAATCAAAGGACAGATGGTTGCTGATGTCCCGGTTGGAGCATTTCTTTCTGCCGGAATTGATTCATCTACAATTGTTTCGCTTATGCAGTCTATCGATTCTGGCAAGGTCAAGACCTTCACAATTGGTATGACTGAAAAGGGCTACAATGAAGCTGATTACGCAGCTGAGATTGCAAAGCACCTTGGAACAGAACATACAGAACTTATTATTACAGAAAAAGATGCAAAGAGTGTAATTCCAAAGATTCCAAAGATGTTTGGAGAACCTTTTGCTGATTCATCACAGATACCGACTTATCTTGTGAGCAGTATGACTAGAGACCACGTAACGGTTTCGCTTTCAGGTGACGGCGGGGATGAGCTTTTTTGCGGATATACTTCTTATGAGTCCATAAGTAGAATCTGGGGTAAAATGGGTAAGGTTCCGCATTCAATAAGAAACCTTGCTTCAAAAGCTCTGCTTGCAGGGCCTGCTTCTAAAAAAGATATTATAAGAATAAAGAGCACACTCCTTGCAGCAAAGACACCTGCAGACCTTCACAGGATCGAACTCAATACAGATCCGCTTACAGACAGGATTGCCCTTGATACAAGCAGGATTTTGTACAGACCACATCAGATTCCGAGAAACTTTATGAAAGAAGTAAATCATGAGGTCATGCTTCTTGATATGATGATGTATCACCCAGATGATATTCTGGTTAAAGTGGACAGGACAGCTATGGCTGTTTCTCTGGAGTCCAGAGTTCCTATGCTTGACAGAGACGTTGTGGAATTTGCCTGGTCACTTCCTATTGAATACCTTAGAGATGAGAAGGTTGGAAAAAAGGTTTTAAGAGATGTTCTGTACAGATATGTTCCAAAGGAAATGATGGACAGACCAAAGAAGGGTTTTTCTATTCCGATAGAAAAATGGCTTCATGAAAAAGAGCTCGAACAGTGGGCAGAATCGCTCATAGACAGAGACAAGATTAAAAAGCAGGGATACCTTAATCCTGATGTTGTATGGAGAATCTGGGATGACTATAAACACAGAGATATGTGGAGAATCCAGATTTGGTATATTCTTATGTTCCAGGCTTGGCTGGAAGAAATAAATAATAAAAAGGCTTAAGAATTATCACGTTCCAGGCTTGGATAGAAGAGGTTAATAGTGCAAAGGCTAAAAAATTATCATGTGCCGGAAATTGCAGAGTCAGCTCAGAATGAGAAGATTTCTGTAATTGTGGCATGCTATAATGTTGAAAAATATATTGAAAGATGTATCAGATCCATAATGAATCAGACTTACAAGAACATGGAAATAATAATTGTAGACGATGGTTCCAAGGATCAAAGCGGAAAAATAGCTGATACTCTCGCAAAAGAGGATGACAGAATTAAAGTAATACATCAGCTTAACCTTGGAAGAGGCGGAGCAAGAAATACAGGAATTGAGGCTTCAACGGGCGAATATGTGTCATTTGTTGATGGAGATGACAGCATAAATCCTAAGATGTTGGAAGCTTTACTTTCAGGAATGTATGAATTTAAGGCAGATGTAAGTGTGTGCAGATACAAGGAGACCCCGGTATCTGATGGCAAAATAAAAGAGAAAGACATAGAAGTAAAAGACGCTTCGGCTTATGTACTTAATAAGAACGAGCTTCTCACATTTTATATAGAAGAAAATGAAGACATTGTTATTCAGAATGCTGTATGGAATAAGCTTTGGAAAAGAGAAGCAATAGGCAGACTCAGGATGCCGGAACATAAGCGTTACGAGGACATGGTTTTTACTACAAAGGTTCTTGCTAAGGCAGAGAAAGCTTTTTATACTGATATGCCATTATATAATTATACGGTAGATCGTAAAGAGAGTATCATGAACAGGGGAGTTACAAAGGCAATTCTAACTGATCAGATTCCGGCTTATATGGATAAAGATGCCTTTTTACAGTCTATTGGAAGAAGCGATCTTATGTATACTCATAAATATTTTACTTACAAAAAATTGCTTCTTCTTTATACGGAGGCTAGGCGTGCTGCAGAAAAGATGAAGGATCAGACTGAAGCCAAAAAGCAGCAGGATATTCAAAGAGCGCTTGGAAATGTCATCAGTCAGTGCAAAAATGATTTTGATAAAATTTACAGCTGTAGTGTTTGCGATAAGCATCAAAAGCTTAGGATGAGTCTTTTTCTAAAAAATCCTGTATTGTATAATACATTTATGGATGTGAATGACGGCTTTGTGCTTCCTTTGAGAAAAAGAATCAGAGATACAAAGAGAGCCAGAGTAGTTAAGTAAGACAAGGTATTACATTTTTAACAAATATGGGAATTTACATAATATAAATAAAGATATGAGGGTGAAAAAAGCATATGGTGATCATAGAACTTAGTGGCGGGCTTGGAAATCAGATGTTTCAGTATGCGTTGTATAAGCAGTTAAAGGCTGACGGTAAAGAGGTTAAAATTGATGATTTTTCCGGATATAAGGAAGAGACAAAAAGAGTCCCTTCTCTGGGAATGTTTGGGATAAATTATAATAAGGCATCTGAGCAGGAAGTTATTAATATGCGTGATGCAAAGATGGATATCTTTAGCCGCATCAGACGTAA
>JAILEJ010000340.1 GCA_024688095.1 Butyrivibrio sp. | reverse complement strand
CGATAATCAACCCGATTTTACATGGCTTTCCCCATTTGAGGAAAAGAGCTTTAAACAGTACTTTATGCCATATAAAAAGGTTGGAATGGTAAAGAATGCAACGATTCATGCAGCGGTTGGAATAGAAGTAGAAAATGGATGCCTGTCAGCAAAGGTATACGCTACACAAACCTATGATAATGTATGTATTGATATATATGATGGTGATAAAAAAATACATGAAGAGATAACTGATATTTCGCCGGTAAAGGTGTTCGAGATATCATTTCCTGTCAAAAAAACAGATGAAAATAATATAAAAATTGCAGTTACCTGTGATGGAAAAGAGTTGGTATCTTATAAAGCTGTAAATCAGGGTATTCCAGAACTTGCAAAACCTGCAAATGCAGCCAAAAGACCAGAAGAAATTATGACAAATGAAGAACTGTTCCTTACAGGGCAGCATATTGAACAGTACAGGCATGCGACCTGGCTCCCTGATCCGTATTATCTTGAAGGATTAAAGAGAGATGCAGGAGATATCAGAATTAATAATGCATATGGAATGCTGCTTTTTAGAAGAGGAGAATTTACCGGGGCAGAAAAATATTTTAGAAAAGCTCTGGAAAGGCTGACAGCTCTTAATCCAAATCCGTATGATGGTGAAACTTATTATAACCTGGGACTTGTGCTTTTTTATCAGGAGAGATTTGATGAAGCTTATGATGCTTTTTATAAAGCAACCTGGAGTAATGCACAGCAGGAGATGGCTTTTTATTATCTTGCTGTAATAGCTACAAGACGAAATGAAATTGTTTTGGCCATCGATTTTGTAGAAAAGGCTCTTATAAAAAACAGTCATAACATAAAGGCAAGAGGATTAAAAGGGCAGCTCTTAAAAATGCTCGGAAGAGAGACAGAAGCAAAATCATATATTGAAGAGAATCTTAAAATTGATCCATTTGATTTTGTATCTGGAGGTGAAGCGTTTGGAGATATTGAAAATTACCTTCAGTGTGCAAGGGATTATGCAGAACCCGGAATGTATGAAAAAGCTATCAATATACTTGATTCATATGAAGAAGATAAGCCGCTTATTCGCTATTATAAAGCCTTTTATTATGACAAACTTGGTAATAATGAGAAAGCACAGGAAGAACTTATTAATGCAGAAAAATGTGATGCAAGCTACACTTTCCCAAATAAACCAGAGGATTTGCAGGTACTCGAGCGGGCAATAGCATTAAATCCTTCCGGAGCAAAGGCATATTACTATCTTGGATGTCTGTATTATGATAAAATTGGATATGATAAAGCGATAAAACTATGGGAGAAATCAGCATCATTAGATGATAAATTCCCAACACTTTTTAGGAATCTTTCAATTGCTTATTTTAATAAAAAGGGAGACACTGAAGGTGCAAGAGTATGCCTTGAAAGGGCATTTATGCAGGATAAAAAAGATGCAAGAGTATTTCTCGAACTTGACCAGCTTTATCAGAGACTTGGTTTGTGTGAAGAATTCCGGCTGGAAAAATTTAAAGAGAATATAGGTCTCATAGAAGAAAGAGATGATTTATATACAGAATATGTAACTCTATTAAATACTTCCGGAAAGTATTATGAAGCTTATAAAATGATCAAATCTCATAACTTTAGGACCTGGGAAGGTGCTGAGGGCAAGATTACTGCCCAGTTTAAGCTGGCTCTCTTGGCACTCGCAACGAAAGCCTTTGTAAAGGGAGAAGCAGAAAATGCAAAGAATATGGTACTTGAAGCTCTTTCCTATCCTGAAAATCTAGGAGAGGGAAGACTTGAGGGAACAAAGGATAACAACCTGTATTATCTTCTTGCACAAATTGCAGAAAAATTATCGGATAAAAAGCTTATGGAGGAAAGCCTTCTTAAAGCTGTGGCAGGAGTATCTGAGCCTGCAGGTATGATGTATTACTATGATCAGCCGGCAGATATGATTCTTTTCCAGGGACTTGCATTTGAAAAACTTGGAAATAAAACAGAAGCAAATAAGAGATTTTATAAATTGCTGGATTATGGAGAAAGACATATTAAAGATAAGTTCGTAATGGACTATTTTGCTGTTTCCATGCCGGATATGTCGGTTTTTGAAACGGATATGAATAAGAAGAATGAGGCTCATTGTTATTATCTGATGGGGCTTGGAAATTTTGG
>JAILEJ010000295.1 GCA_024688095.1 Butyrivibrio sp. | reverse complement strand
AGAAATGACAGATGCTGTTCCAAACCTGACAATGAAGGTTGATAGCAAAATTACAACTGATGAATTTCTGCTTGAGGGTATTAGAACAGCTCTTCACAGCGCAAAGCCAAGTTTCGCAAATCATGAAATGTTTAAGTCTGAGCTTGGAGAAGATTATGTAATTGCCAGCTGTTATAACGGACTTAAATATGGTGGCGGTTCTTATACACTTTGCAGACTTATTCTGGGTAATATTGCAAAGAAGGCTGATAACATTCAGGATTTCCTTGATAATAAGCTTCCATATGTTTGTGATATAATGGCCAGATACATGGATGAGAGAATAAGATTTGAGGTTGAGGAAAGCGGATTTTTTGAAAATAATTTCCTTGCCAAAGAAGGTTTTATAAGCAGAGATAAATTTACAGCAATGTTTGGACTTGTAGGTCTTGCTGAAGCTGTTAATATTCTTATGGCAAAAGAAGGAAAACAGGGAAGATTTGGTTCTGATAAAGATGCTGATGATCTTGGCGTTTTAATAATAGATAAGATTAATGATTTTAATCTTCATCATGAAAATAAATATTGTGAAGCAACAGATAATCATTTCCTCTTACATGCACAGGTAGGTATTGCACAGGATAAGGGTGTTACACCTGGAACAAGAATCCCTATCGGAGAGGAACCTGAGGAACTTATAGATCATCTTAAGAATATATCAAGATTCCATAAGTATTTTCCATCAGGAACAGGTGATATATTCCCTATTGATGCTACAGTTCATAGAAATCCGGAATATGTACTTGATATCATAAGAGGTGCTATGAAACAGGATATTAGATATCTATCTTTCTATGGCAGTGATAGTGATGTTATAAGAATTACCGGTTATCTTGTAAAGAAGTCAGAAATTGATAAGCTTGAAAACGGAGAAAATGTTAAGCATGATACTACAGCTCTTGGTATGGGTGCAAAGCATAATGGACACATTCTTGAAAGAAAAATAAGATGAGTCTGGTTCCTGTAAATAAAATAATTCCTTTCAGCAGTGTTGACGGACCGGGAAACAGAAGTGTCGTGTTTCTTCAGGGCTGCGGATTTAACTGTCAATATTGTCATAATCCTGAAACAAGAAATATGTGCATTAACTGTGGTATATGTGTATCAAAGTGTCCGACGGGTGCACTGTCAATGGAAGAAGGGGAAGTACTATACGATTATTCAAAATGCTGCTTTTGCGATAATTGTATTAAAGCATGTCCTAATGGAGCAAGTCCCAGAATCAGATGGATGAGTCCACAGGATGTGGCAGACGAAGTTAGTAAGAATGTTCCTTATATACGAGGAGTTACAGTTTCTGGAGGCGAGTGTACAACATATCCGGAATTTCTCAGATCTTTTTTGCAAAAGTCAAAAGATTTGAATCTGACAACTCTTTTAGATAGTAATGGTTCATATGACTTTTCAAAGGATGAAGAACTACTTAATGTTACTGATGGAGTAATGCTGGATATTAAAGCTTTGGCAAAGGACGAACATATAAAGGTTACGGGCGTATCCAATGAACTGGTACTTAAGAATATGGAATATCTTGCCAACAGTCATAAGTTATATGAGGTCAGGACTGTAGTTGTCCCAGGTCTTTTTGACTATGAAAATACAATAGCAAAAATCAGTCGTATTCTTTCTGAATATGATGATAAGATACGGTATAAAATTATCGGATACAGAGAAAATGGTGTGAGAGAAAAGTACAGACTTTATGATACACCATCTCGAAATCTTCTGAATGAGCTTGGGGAAATTGCTCTTTCTAATGGAGCAAAAGATATATGCATTATTTAAATAAATAAAAAACTTTACCAAATAAAAAATTTTGGAGGAACGAAAGTGGCTAAAAATAGCAATATGGATGAAAATCAGATTGTAATTCAGATGAAAGATATAGTCAAAAAGTTCGGCGACTTTACGGCTAATGATCATATCAATCTGACTGTTCATAAGGGAGAGGTACATGCAATTCTAGGAGAGAATGGAGCAGGTAAGAGTACTCTTATGAATGTTCTTTATGGAATGTACAGACCAACATCCGGATCAATCTATGTAAATGGTAAAGAGGCTATAATTGATAATCCTCAAAAGGCTATTTCGCTTGGAATTGGTATGGTACATCAGCATTTCATGCTTGTTCAGCCTTTTACTGTTACTGAAAATATCATTCTTGGAATGGAGCCTATGAATGGTATAACGGTTGATCTAAAAAGTGCAAGGGAAAAGATTATTGAACTATCTGAAAAATATAATCTTATGGTTGACCCTGATGCTAAGATTGAAGATATCTCTGTTGGTATGCAGCAGAGGGTAGAGATTCTTAAGGTTTTGTACAGAGGTGCCAATATTCTTATTCTCGATGAGCCTACAGCATCACTTACTCCTCAGGAGATAATTGATCTTATGGACATCATTCATAACCTTACAAAGGATGGTAAATCTGTAATTCTTATTACTCATAAGCTAAAGGAAATTAAGCTCGCAGCTGATAACTGTTCTATTATCAGACGTGGTAAGTATATCGATACTGTCAGTGTTGAAAAGACAACTGAGGACGAACTTGCTTCAATGATGGTAGGAAGACAGGTTTCCTTTAAAGTTGATAAAAAACCACAGACTCCAGGTGAAGTAGTTCTTGAGGTTAAGGATCTTCATGGTAAAGATTATCGAGGCGTAGAAATATTAAAAGGACTTAATTTGAAGGTTAGAAGAGGTGAGATTGTAGGACTTGCAGGTGTAGACGGAAATGGTCAGTCTCAGCTTATTGAAATTATTACAGGCCTTTCTAAAGCAGAATCAGGAAGCGTATATATGCATGGGGAGGATGTTGTTAATAAATCTCCAAAATATATATTTGATAAGGGAATCACAAGTATACCTGAAGATAGACAAAAGCATGGACTTGTTCTTCCGTTTACTGTTTCTGAAAATCTTGTTCTTCAGAATTTTGATAATGATGAATTCTCGAATCATGGAATTCTTGATAAAAAGAAAATCAGAAGTCATGCAACCGAACTTATTGAGAAGTTTGATATAAGACCTGTTGGTTCAGAGGACCGACCAGCCGGAACTCTTTCAGGAGGAAACCAGCAGAAGGTAATCATTGCCAGAGAGGTTACTAATAATTCAGATCTTCTTATTGCGTTTAATCCTACCAGAGGACTTGATGTAGGTGCTATCGAATTTGTACATAAATATCTGGTTGAACAGAGAAACAAAAATAAGGCTGTACTTCTTGTTTCATTTGAACTTAGTGAAATAATAAGTCTTTCTGACAGAATTGATGTTATATTTGATGGTCAGATAGCTGGCAGCATTAATGATGGTAAATTTGATGAAGCTACATTAGGATATATGATGGCAGGAGGAAAAGCAAATGAATAAGAAGTCAAAGCTTTTAAACAGCAATGCACTTTATACGTTCATTGCGATTATACTAGGTTTCGTTGTAGGAGCAATTCTTCTTTTGATCATAGGTGATGATCCGGTTGTTGCTTACAGCAAACTTTTTTCAGGAATTTTTGGTAAGCCTAAATTTATTGCTTACAGTATTGTTTATGCTAGCCCGCTTATATTTACAGGTCTTAGCGTAGCATTTTCGTTTAAAACCGGTGTATTTAATATTGGTGCAGAAGGTCAGTTTGTAGTTGGTTCAATCACTGCAGTTATGATTGGTATTCTTGTAAAAGCACCGGCACCAATACATATTCTATTATGTCTTCTTGGCTCGGCAGCAGCAGGAGCTCTTTGGGGAGCAGTAGTAGGACTGTTAAAGGTAAAAAGAGGAATTAACGAAGTTCTTTCTTATATAATGTTTAACTGGATTGCATTTTACCTTTCTAACTTCATTGTTAATATGAAAGTATTTATGAGAGACAGTGGCGGTGAAGCAACAAAAGATATTGCAGAAACAGCTGAGATTGGTGCTCCTGATTTTATTAAAACACTTACAGGATGTACTGATGTTAACTGGGGTATAGTTCTTGCTATACTTGCAGCAATTATAATGTGGTTTATTATGGAAAAGACCACATTAGGATTTAAGCTTCGTGCTGTTGGTTTTTCAAAGACATCAGCTGAATATGCAGGAATCAGTTCTAATAAGGTATTTATGATATCAATGTCAATTTCCGGTATTCTTGCAGGACTTGGCGGAGCAGTACAGGTTCTTGGCATGCAGCACAGAGTAAGTCAGTTTGCA
>JAILEJ010000272.1 GCA_024688095.1 Butyrivibrio sp. | reverse complement strand
GCAAAAAATCCGTCAATTATTTCTATAAGATTTTCCTTGGGCATTGATTTTAGCAGATATCTTTCCGGTTTCATTGATACTGCCTTTTTAACGCTATCCATATCATTCTTGGATGTAAGGAACATAATCGGTGTTGCTGCTATTGCAGGATTATTCTGAATAGATCTCATAACCTGAGGGCCTGACATAACAGGCATCTCAAAATCAAGAAGAATAAGATCCACTTCCTTATTTCTAAGGAATTCAATTGCATCTGTTCCTGAGCTTGAGATAAATACTCTGTAATTTGCTGACAGCCACTGCTCCATTGTACGAAGAGCTATAGTATCATCATCTACAAGCAGAATTTTCTTTTTCTGTTCTAATCCGCTGCTGCTAAGCTCATCCTCTTCAAGACGCTGTGAAATCTCCTGAATATTGATTGGTCTGTAGAATTCTCCTGTAACTGCCTCTTTTCTAAGCGTAATGTATACCTCTTCAATTTCAGTCTGAGAACCTATAAGGTAAAGCTTTACGTCCGGGTTTACCGCAGAGAGGCTGTTAAGTACTTCATATATTCTTGTCTTAAGAACGAGATCTTCACTTAAATATATCATTATGATATCCGGCGAATCTGTCAAAATTGTTTCCGGTATAGTCTCATTTGCATCTACTTTGTATCCATTGGCAACCAATCCATTAACAATTGCCTTAAACAAAAATCCGCCAGTTTCTCCTAGTATGAATACATTTTTTTTCATTTCAATTTCCTTTTATATATCCTTTTATTCGGTTACAAGTTGCATAACGCCTTGTCTGTCAGCATTTTTTACCATCTTACGAATTGATGTATACTTACTTGAATTCTGTTCCGAAATATTGTAAGTGTCAAGCATTTTTATTATCTCATCTGCTGTCTTAAAATCAAATGCTTCTGCACATTCTTTTATTGACTTTATAGCACTGATAAATTCATCATCTGGAAGTTCGGGTTTTCCTGCCTCATTTTCCTTAAGCCTGAATGCTGATAAATATTCCTTATATGCTGTATAGCGTTTAAGAAACTCATCATTATTTTCATTTATATAATCTATATCTTTGGCATTACCTGCTTTTTCAAGCTTTTCAGCCATTTTTGAAACCTCAGGTGAACCTATCATTCGGGCTGAATTTTTTAGTGCATGTACAATAACTGTATATTCAACATAATTTTCTTCTGCAAGATATTTTTTTATCTTTTCTGTATTATCATCAATTTCAGAAACGAACTGCTGCAAAACCTGCAAAAGAATATCTTCATCTCCGCAAGAGGAAATTGCCGTATCAAGATCAATCCCTGCGCCTTCAAAAAAGGCTTTTGCTACACTTGAGCCCCTTCCAGCAAGGTGTTTTAAATCAACCACTTCTTTTTCTTCTGTATTGTAAATATATCCATAGGATCCCGGTCTTTTTACCAGTTCTTCAGGTATATACCTTACAACCATTTCCTCAAGTCTTGCTGAGTCAATAGGTTTTGACAGATAGTCATTAAAACCTTCTTTAATATAATATTCTCTTGCACCGGATAATGCATTAGCAGTAAGTGCAACACACGGTGTATATTCATTTTTGTTATCTTCAAGCATTTTCATATGGCCAAGAGCTTCTACGCCATCCATCTCCGGCATCCTGTGGTCAATAAAAATTATGTCGTATTTATTCTGAGTAGCTTTCTCTAAAAGCTCTTTACCACTTTCTGCAACATCCACGTTAACTCTGGTCTGCTTCAAAAGCCCCTTTGCAACAATAAGGTTTGCCCTTGTATCATCAACAATAAGTATGTGGGCACCTGGAGCCTGAAAGCTTGCATGGTATTCTTCTGACTGTGGCATTACCTCAGATATTCTATCTGAGTAATCACCTATTATATCCCATTTAACTACATCTTGTCCAATCTTAAATCCAAACGTTGATCCAGAGCCATAAGTACTTGTTATTTCAATCTTTGAATCCATAAGTTCAAGAAGTTCTCTTACAATACTCATTCCAAGACCGGTACCTTCTGTGGTCCTGTTTCTTACTTCATCAACTCTTTCAAAAGGCTGTGATAATTTATCAATATCTTCTTTTTTTATTCCAATTCCAGTATCAGTTACTGATATTTCAAGGCTTATATGATCCGGCTTATCTGCTGTAAAGTCCACATCAAGTGTAATGGTTCCTTTTTCAGTATATTTTACAGCGTTTGTAAGAAGATTTGTTATACACTGCCTGATCCTTACTTCATCTCCATATAAAATCTGTGGAAGATGCGGATTAACATTTACAAAAAAGTCGAGTTTTTTTCTTTTTACTCTGTTTCTTATAATATTTACAAGATCATTCAATAAAGAAGCCGTCTCATATTCCACCGGTATAATATTCATTTTGCCGGCTTCTATTTTGGAAAAGTCCAGGACATCATTTATAAGTGAAAGAAGTGCTTTTCCAGACGATTTAATATCTCTTGCATATTTTATCGTCGTTTCATCCTTACTTTCTCTCAAAATCATTTCATCAAGTCCAAGTATTGAGTTAATAGGTGTCCTGATTTCATGAGACATATTTGATAGAAATGAAGTCTTGGCCTGATTCGCCATTCTTGCTATTTCAAGGTCATCTTCAAGTTTCTTTTTATCCTGAATTGATTCAATGTAGGAAAGACCTACACCTACCACTTTTGTAAGAGCGTGATATAGTTCCTCAATATCATCTCCAGTTTTAATATCAAGCTCATTAACACTAATAGCTCTGTCTGCAACAAGATCTGTACCTTCAGCCTCTATTACATTGTTCATGACTTCTGACATCTTTTTAATAGGCTCTGCAATTCTCTTTTGCGCATAATAATTCACAAGACTCGTTATTGGAACGAGACCACTAAGTACAAGCATTAACATTCTAAGGATAAAAGCAGTATAGTCCATTCCAAAGAATGCACTTCCAATTTTTGCATAGGATCTTTCAATTTCTGCAGTATATTGTTCTAATGCTCCTGTATTCATACCAAGAACAATTTCTTCTCTATCAATTGTACTGTCAAGTCCAAGTATATTATCTACTTCACCGGATTCATTCATAGTTTTAAGGGCTATCTGTCTTGAAACCAGAGTAGGCATAAGTGTTGCAGCAGAAAACGCTCCAAATATTCCAAGAAGGGCACATAGACCCGTTATCATTATTGTTATTCTGATGCTGGTACTTTTTTTCCAATTGTCAAATACCACAATCGGCTTATGCTCTGCTTCATATAAGTAATGTGCCAGCATTGGAAGTACTTTTTGGACTCTTTTGGGAATATACCTGTATGAACAATAGATAACCAACACTGAAATAATCATTTCCGGCAGACTGTTAATAAAATAAAATCCAAGTCTTATTATTGAAATATCAACAATACTTACTCCGGCACATATTTCAAGAAGAAGTCCCCATACAGGTCCTGCCACAACTGCAAAAACTATTGTCATGAACAGCAGATTCTTTTTCTTCCTGTAAAAACCATAATATGAAAAAAAGTATGACATCATAGCCAATACTAAGTAAATAAACGTTGTATAAGTCAGTTCCGGGTTATTTATTACCTTGAACACAAAAATGACGAGTTCGCATATCATCGCAGGCACAAAGCCGCATAATCCTGCTGTGATGATAAGTGGCATATCCTTGAATCCCAGAACCAAATATGCAACTGTTGATCCAGAAATCTCATAATTGTCAATATAAACATGATATGCAATACTAACGAAAATACATATTAGCATTATAAATACAACTGAATGTTTTTTCCTTATAATACCTGCCAGTTCGCGTTTCATATTTCGTCCCTCAAAGTAAACCACAATGAATCAATTTAATTTTATCACGGCATGTCTATAGTAATTATTAAACTTTTAAAAAAAAGATGAAGTGATTCAAAAGAACCACTTCATCTAATTTTTCAAAAAACTTTATAAATATATTTTATTTAGCTTTGCTCTGCTTTGAAAGTGTCTGGAAAGCTGTAATTGCAAGGACAACTGCAAGCACAACAAGAAGAAGTGCTATAAGTGCCTGTACGATTGACCAGAAATCAGGAGCTGAAAGCTTAGCCATAATTGTCTGTACAAGTGAGCAAAGTGTTACAACAAGCATGAAGCACATTGGGATAAAGAACATTTTGTTGTTCTTTCCAATTTCTCCGAGCCATGAACATACTGCAAGAAGTCCAAGAGCTGCAAGAAGCTGGTTTGCTGCACCAAATAATGGCCAGATCTTTGAATATCCTGTAAGACCAAGTGCTACACCAAGTACAACTGTGATAGCTGTTGATACATAAGGATTTGCAAGAGTCTTCTTGTAACCTGTTGTATCTTCTACTGTCTGTCCAGGCTCAAGCCAGAATTCCTGGAACATATATCTTGCAAGACGAGTAGCTGTATCAAGAGATGTAAGACAGAATACTGATACTGCAAGTACAAGCATCTGGTACATAACGTTCTGAACACCTTCATTTGTAAATGAACCAAGCATTCTTGAAATACCTGTTGCAAATACAACTGTTGGTGAACCAAATCCTGCTGTTTCCTGAGCTGCATCTGACCATACATAGCCAACTGCGCAAAGTGAAAGAACTGC
>JAILEJ010000269.1 GCA_024688095.1 Butyrivibrio sp. | reverse complement strand
CAGTGCTTATAATGCCCTGTTAACAGCTGTTAATGATGGTACATTAAGTGAAAGCAGGATTGATGAATCTCTTCAGAGAATTTTGAAAATAAAATACAAATCAAGAGTTGATGAAATCGCAAACGAAAGTAACGCTGAGCTAATGACATCAAACTGATCATAAATAAATATCGTTTATAAGTGATTGAAATAAAAATAGAGTATGTAGCAGTTTATGTTGCTACATACTCTATTTTTATAAGGAAAATTTATTATATAGGAAAATCATTATGCAAATAAATAATTATGTAAACAGATCAGTTATAGAAGAATAACCAGATGCTGTATAAGCACCAGTAGAGTTATAGGCTGAACCGGTAGTTGACAGGGAAGCAGAATTTTCTATAAGAGAAGCATAGGTTGATACTTGTGATGCATAACCATTAGACCCTGTAAATAGTGCAGCTATAGCTTCCATATTAGAAGATGAAAGCTTGTCACTATCTAACGTTAGAGTTCCATTATCATTAACAGTAATACCAATTTGTGATAATCCATCTGAGTAGTTATTTGTAATATTTTTTAGGAAAGATGTTCTTGTAATTGTGGTTGAATCAGTTGAATCAGAAGAACTCTTTACCAGGCTGTTGTAGTCGCTTACAAAGTTTTTTACAGCTTTAGTTATAGCGGAAGTGTCATAATTATATCCACTTTCCGTTGTTCCATCAGCATTTGTGGTTTGGATGAATTTCTTTTTAAATACTGAATCTGAACCGCTGCTCTTTAATGCATCTGCAGAATCGGAGAGTTCTTTTGCACTTGAAGCAATTTTGCTTGCAGTCTCCTGAGCGGAATTATTGAGAGCTGAGGTGGAATTTGTTTCCTCGGTATCTGAAGTATCATCAGAAGATTCGTTATCTATTTTTTGGTAATAAGCCTTTACAAGTTTTGAATAGGAACCGTTACGGATTCCATTATATTCTGATAATAAACCAGAAAGGGAAGAAGTATAGTCTGTAGAGCTTGAACTATTAAGACTACTGAAAAGAGTAGAATAATCCATATTTACATTTATACCCATAATATCACTCCTTTGAAATGGAACAGCATCCATGCTGAAATAATGTATTGATAATAAAAGCACATAATACACCTACTTTATATATTATCTTTATAACATTAATCGGAAGGCGTTCCTATTAAAATTATATAAAAATTTAAGTTTTGGAAAATTTTTTTAATGAAAAAATGTCTGGAATTTAAAAGACCTGAACTAATGCGATAATACTTCTTGATTTTGTATTGAATGATTTATATAATTCAAAGGTGTATGTTTTTGCTGAAAATAATATATCACCTTAGGTGATTTTAGAATGAATAATTACTGATAGCATTTTTGCAGGAGAAAGAGGTTAAAATGAGTTGGGAAGATAATGTCAGAAAGGTAGTTCCATATGTTCCAGGTGAGCAGCCACAAAATAAAAAGGTTATAAAATTAAATACCAATGAATGTCCATATCCACCGGCACCAAAGGTTGTAGATCTTATAAATAATATGAAATATGAGGACTTCAGACTTTATCCGGATCCGGAAGCTGGAGCTCTTGTAAATGCGATTTCCGATTATTACAAGGTTGATAAGGAACAGGTTTTTGTAGGAGTTGGTTCAGATGATGTAATTTCAATGTCTTTTTTGACATTTTTTAATTCGGATAAACCAATTCTTTTTCCGGATATAACCTATTCTTTTTATGATGTATGGGCTGATTTATATAGAATTCCTTACAGACAGATACCTGTTGATGATAGCTTTAAGATAAATAGAGAAGATTATTATATTGAAAATGGCGGAATTATATTCCCTAATCCAAATGCACCAACAGGAATATTGGAAGATCTGGATTTTGTTGAAGATATAATAAAGCATAATCAGGATGTAGTAGTAATAGTTGATGAGGCTTATATTGATTTTGGTGGAAAGAGTGCACTTCCACTTGTTGATAAGTATGATAATGTACTTGTTGTTCAGACATTTTCAAAGTCAAGAGCAATGGCAGGAATGAGAATTGGATTTGCCATTGGATCTAAGAAAATAATAGGATACCTTAAGGATGCAAAGTTTTCATTTAACTCATATACAATGAATCGTCCATCACTTGAAATTGGTGTGGCAGCAGTAGAGGATGATGTTTACTTTAAAGAGACCTGTGGAAAGATAATCGCAACAAGAGAGAGAGTAAAAAAGGAACTTACAGATTTGGGATTTGAATTTCCGGATTCTATGAGCAACTTTATATTTGCAAAGCATAAAGAAAAATCCGGACAGGAAATTTTTGATGCTTTAAAGGCAAATAATATATTTGTAAGACATTGGAATAACCCAAGAATTTCAGAATACCTTAGAATATCTATTGGTACTGATGAAGAGATGGATGCAATGCTGGATTTTTTAAAAGGATATCTTAAGTAACTGTAATATTGTAGAATAATAAGAAAGTAAAGAGAAAAAAGTAATGTTAAAAAAGTATTTGATGATTTTTTTTGTATCAATGGTTCCACTGATTGAACTCAGAGTAGCTGTTCCTATGGGACTTGCCATGGGACTTAACACACTTCTTACATATATAGTATGTATTATAGGTAATATGATTCCGATTCCGATAATATTCTTTTTTGCACGTAAGGTACTTGAATGGGGGAAGGATAAGCCTGTAATTGGTAAGTTCTTTACATTTTGTCTGGAAAAAGGTCATAAAGGCGGTGTGGCTCTTAAGGAGAAGGCAGGACGTGGTTTATATTTTGCACTTTTTCTTTTTGTAGGTATACCAGTGCCGGGAACTGGAGCATGGACAGGAACTCTTGCAGCAAGTATTCTGGATATGGAATTCAAAAAGAGTGTTGTTGCAATTTTATGTGGTATCGTTCTTGCAGGAATCATAATGGGTTCAGGTACTTATGTAGTAATGTTTGTTACAAGCCTTTTTGGATAATCTTACCGAATGGTAATTAGGAGATTTAAATGGAAGCATATACAGATTTTGCTTATGTTTATGATACGTTTATGGATGAGACGCCTTACAAAGAGTGGGCGTCTTTTCTTTCAGAATTAATTTGTGAGTACGGAATATCAAAACCATATGAAGGAGATAAATCTGAAGACCCGCTTGAACAGGAAAGAAACCTTGTTGTAGAGCTGGGATGTGGGACAGGTTCTTTTACAGAGAAAATGGCAGAGCTTGGATATGACATGGTTGGAATAGATAATTCTTTTGAAATGCTCAACATTGCCATGAAAAAACGTGAGTCATCAGGTCATGATATAATGTATCTGGATCAAGATATGAGGGAACTTGATCTTTTTTGTACTGCAGGTACTTTTGTTAGTGTCTGTGACAGTATTAATTATCTTCTTGAAAATGAGGATGTTATAAATACATTCAGGCTGGTTAATAATTATCTATATCCAGGTGGATTGTTTGTATTTGATTTTAATACAGTTCATAAATACAGGGATATAATAGGTGATACAACTATTGCAGAAAATCGTGAGGATTGCAGTTTTATCTGGGATAATTATTATGATGAACAAAATCATATCAATGAGTATGATCTTACGATTTATGCCAGAAGCGCAGTTAACCCGGAGCTGTTTGAGAGAAATATAGAAACACATCTTCAAAGGGGATACAGCCTTGATGAAATGAAGAGTTTTATAGAAGAAGCAGGTATGATATTCATAAAAGCTATTGATGCAGATACGCATGATATAGTTACTGAAGATAGTGAAAGAGTATATGTTCTTGCACGTGAAAGTGGAAAGAATAACTGATTGTAGTTTAGTAATATATAGAAAAAAGTATTTTAGAAAATGAGGTAGATATGTCAGAATATAAGGATTATATGGTAAGAGCAACAGCTGCAAATGCACAGATAAGAGCTTTTGCTGTAACATCAAAGGATACAGTTGAGGAAGCAAGAAAGGCACATGATCTTAGCCCACTTGCTGCTGCAGCGCTTGGAAGGCTTATGAGTGGTGCTCTTATGATGGGTGATATGCTCAAGAATGAAAAGGATTTAATGACCATTCAGGTAGAAGGGGATGGACCTCTTGGTGGAATAACAGTAACATCTGATAATTCCGGAAGAGTAAAAGGATATGTAAGGAATCCTTATGTAGAGCTTCCTAAAAAGGAAAATGGTCACCTCGATGTTGGTGGAGGTGTGGGTCATGGAACAATGACAGTTATAAGGGATACTGGTCTTAAGGATCCATATGTTGGAACTGTTGAGCTGTATACAGGCGAGATAGCTGAAGATTTAACCTACTATTTTGCAGTATCAGAGCAGACACCATCTTCAGTTGGACTTGGAGTTTTGATAAATACGGATTATACTATTAAGCAGGCAGGCGGTTTTGTAGTACAACTTATGCCTGGAGCATCAGAAGAGACTATTTCAAAGCTTGAAGAGAATTTAAAGAAAATAAATTCTGTTACTGATATTCTTGATGCTGGTAAGACACCAGAAGAAATGCTTGAAATAGCACTTGAAGGCTTTGATATTGAATTTACAGGTACAATGCCGGTACAGTTTTTCTGCAATTGTGACAAGGATAGAGTAGAGAGAGCATTAATGCTTTTGGACAAAAAAGAACTCGACGATATGATTGCAGATGGAAAGCAAATTGAGCTTAAGTGCCATTTCTGTAATAAATCATATACATTTGAAATTGAGGATTTGAAAAAGATAAGGGCAAGAAGTCAGGAAAGAGGCTGAATATGAAGCATGGGTTTATCAAGGTTGCGGCAGCAACACCAAAGATTAAAGTGGCAGATCCTTTTTATAATGCGGACAGAGTTATTGAACAAATGGATCTGGCTTACAAAAAGGGAGCTAAGCTTGTGGTATTTCCAGAGCTTGTATTAACTGGATATACCTGTAATGATCTTTTTTTGCAGGATGAGCTTATTGAGGGTGCCTTTGAAGCATTAAAGAAAATAATTAGACATAGCTGCGATATGGAATGTGTGTTTTTCATAGGTCTTCCATTTGAATATGACGGCAAATTGTACAATTGTGCGGCTGTAGTTGATAATGGTGAGCTTGTTGCAATGGTTCCTAAAACTTATATGCCTAATTATGGAGAATTTTATGAAGAGCGCTTCTTTGCAAGTGCAAATGCTCTCAATGGGCAGACAATTTATATTGACCTTGATGAAGATGATGATTCTTATGAAGTAGAAGACGAAGAATATTCGGGAAAAATATATCCTTTTAAAAATAAAGAAGAGGATGAGGATAGTGATTCTGAAATATGTCTTTCTTTTGAATTTGGAAAAGTGATATTAGATATGTCGAGTCTTATAAAAGGACTGAAGGTTGGAGTTGAACTCTGTGAGGATTTATGGGTTCCAAATCCTCCAAGTACTGAATATGCAATGAATGGTGCAACTTTGATAGTTAACCTTTCAGCTTCAAATGAGACAGTCGGCAAGGGCAGTTATAGAAGAGAGCTTGTACAGTCTACAAGTGGAAGACTCGTTGCAGGATATATTTATGCATCAGCAGGTGATGGAGAGTCTACACAGGATATTGTTTTTGGCGGACATAATATTATAGCCGAAAACGGATCAGTAATTGCTGAGCAGAAGCTTTTTGAAAATGGAATTACCTATGCAGATATTGATATTCAGAAGATATGTCATGAAAGACGCAGAATGAATACATTCAATGTATCGCATAAGGAAGATGAATTTGAAATTGTAGAAATATCTGATATTGATAGATGTGATACCAGTCTGGGAAGATATTTTGCATCTAAACCATTTGTTCCATCAGACATGGCTGAAAGAAGCAGAAGATGTGAAGAAATATTTGCAATCCAATATCTTGGACTTAAGAAAAGGCTTGAACATACAAATTGTAAAACTGCTGTTATAGGTGTATCAGGAGGTCTTGATTCAACACTTGCTTTAATTGTTACAGCAAGAGCTTTTGACAGCCTTTCACTTGATAAAAAAGGTATACTTGCAGTTACAATGCCTTGCTTTGGCACAACAGACAGAACCTATAATAATGCGTGCAGACTTGCAGAAACACTTGGATGCACACTCATGGAGATAAATATCAAAGAAGCAGTAAATATTCATTTTAGAGACATTGGACAGGATGATTCTGTACATGATGTAACTTATGAAAACTGTCAGGCCAGAGAACGTACCCAGATTCTTATGGACCTTGCAAATAAGCATAATGGAATGGTAATAGGAACAGGAGATATGTCAGAGCTTGCGCTTGGCTGGGCAACCTATAATGGTGATCACATGTCTATGTATGGCGTTAATGTAGGTGTCCCTAAAACACTCGTAAGACATCTGGTTTCATATTACGCAGATATATGTAATGGCAAGGAACTTGAGAGCGTACTTAGAGATGTGCTTGATACACCGGTAAGTCCTGAACTCATTCCTCCTGTAGATGGCAAAATATCTCAGAAGACAGAGGATATTGTGGGACCTTATGAATTACATGATTTCTTCCTGTACTATATGCTTAGATATGGCTTTAGACCTGAAAAGATATATAGAATAGCAAAACTTTCATTTAGAGATGAATATGACAATGAAACAATTTTAAAATGGCTTAAAATTTT
>JAILEJ010000189.1 GCA_024688095.1 Butyrivibrio sp. | reverse complement strand
GCGTCATTGATTCTATCTTTTGCATATTCATTAGATCTTTGAGCCATATGTATCTTAATCTTCTTATTATGAATCTCATATCTCTTGATATAATATTCAAGAGTATTTTCATCTTCTACCTTAAGAAAACGTTCTGCAATTGCTCCAGGAAGAACAAACTTTTTAACAACATCAGAAAACTTTACATCAATATATTTTCCATCCTGAGCAACAATCTCACCAGCACCAAACTTTTTATGTTTAACCTTCATTCCAACTGCATCAATTTCTCCCAATGCATCAGTCTGTGTACGAAGATCATCCATCTGTTTAGATAATTCTGCATCCTGAACATCAAGTTCTTCGAGCTGTTTACTATATTCTTCAAGCATTTCTTTTGTTTTTTTTGTTTGACGTTTAGCCGGAGCTTTTACCTCTGTTTCTTCATTTTCAAGATCAAGACCCATAAGAGCTCTCCTTCCACAAATATTTCCAAGATCCAAATTTAATAATACTAAACATTATTTTGAAAATTTGAACAATTAACGTGTTATCATTAATATTTTATTATAAAAACACCAATTTTTCAATTTACTTTTTGATTATTCTGATAACACATCGAATGATTATATTATGTGTTTATCCTAAATACAATATTTAAAATAAACTTTCAACTCTTAAATCTTAACAAACTGACTTGTACTTTCATTAAGCTGTTCAGTTACATCATTATTCTGATCCATTGCTGAACTAATACCTGTAATTCCATCAACAATATCCTGTGAATTCTCAGCAGACTGATTTATAGCCTCAGATGCTTCCTGTACAGAATCTGTAATAGATGTAACAGAATTTGCCATATCTTCCATTATTCTATTAAGATTATTCGTCTGGCTCTCAATTCCACCCATCATCTCATTGATAAATTCAGCAGTATCCTTATACTTCTCTCCTGTTTCAACGAATGCATCATAATCTGAAAGTACAGTTGAATTGATAAATTCAAGAACTTCCATAGCATTATCAGCAAGTGATTTAACTGCCTGAGTAACTTCGTTACTTATATTCTGGATATTACCAGCTGTCTGTCTTGAATTCTCTGCAAGATTACTGATTTCTTCTGCAACTACAGCAAATCCTTTTCCTGCTTCACCTGCTCTTGCAGCCTCAATGGAAGCATTTAAAGCTAGAAGATTTGTCTGTGATGCAATATCGAGAATTACATTTGTAAGTTCATTAATCTGTGTAACCTTTTCACTATCTTTAACTGAATTTTCAAGAACACCAGAAAGAACTTCCATTCTGCTTCCTGTATTATTCTTTTTATTTTGTGCATCATTCTTGATCTGAACTGCTTCAGTTTGAATTTCCTGTGACTTAGATGTACCCTGCGCTACAGCATCGCTAATATTGCTTGTTGCATCCCTTACATCATCAAGTTTACCTGTAATTACACCTGATGTCTCAGATACATTTATCATACTTGCAGAAAGCTCTTCAAGTGCTGCAGAAGTATTTGTTACATTATCACTTACAAGTTCGATCTGTCTTGTCATATTATCAGATGATTCTGTAAGAGTTACTGTACCATCTTTTACACCTCTTAAGATTTCCTGCAAAGATTCGATGAAATGGTTTACGCCCTCTTTAATATAAATAAGCTCTGTACTTGTTTCTGTCTGTACTCTGGCTGTAAGATCGCCCTTATGATTCTTAATATTGTTAATGATTGAATTGATTTCATCAGCCATCTGAGTAACTTTAAGACCAATTTTTCTATGATTCATAACCATAAAGATTATAATTGTAAGAATATAAAGAATCATTAAAATATTAACTATAGCTGTTGCTTTACTTGCTCTGTTAAGGAAGCTTTGTTCTGACTCAACAGAAATTGCTTGTACACAATCTCCTAATATCTCAAGCTGTTCTTTCATATTAGTGAGCTGTGTCATAGCATCACCATAAACAACTCCTAATATTGTTGTTACATCGCCTGCAGAAGCCGCTGTTGCAACAGATTCATAGCCTGATTTATAACCAGCATAATTAGTACTGATTTCATTTACTGCATCGATAGCTGTCTGAACTGATGATGATGATGAATCCATTGATGATAAAATACTGTTTAAATCTGCCAGTGCAGAATCCATATCTGCAAGACAGGTATTTATATCATTTACCTTTTCTTCTATCTGTCCCAAAGGCTCAATCGTATCATAAGCTGCTGCAAGTGCAAAGCCATCATTATCCAGAATTCTCATACTTACTTCAAAAATTCTGTAATCATCCATTATTCCTTCTATTTGTTGTGTTGTATTCGCAGAAGTTTTTACAATACTATTTAACTCTGTTGTAACCACTGCAATAGAAAGTACAAACAGAATAAGTAATATCGCATAACTTATAAGTGAAAAACCTGCAACTGTTTTGTGGAAAGGAATTTTTTTCATGCCATTTTCTTTTGAACTCATAAATTTACCCTCGCTTTCAATGAATTCAAGCCATAAAATTATATTGACCCTTAAATAAATTAAATAAGACATACTGTTCTAATCAATAATAATTTTATCATAGTGAAGTTTAGAAATAAATTTACATAAATTTATAAACGGTAAAAAAACAATAACCTATTTTTAAAAAAAATATAAACAAAAAAACTCTGAAAGAAAACATCTTTCAGAGTTTTAAAAATCACCTGCAAATATTTAGTTCATTTTCTCAAGTATTTTCTTCGCACTTACAAGCTTTACACATAATGAGAAAAGTTCTGCAGCTGTCTTAAGCTCACTAAGTGGTGGATATGTAGGAGCAATACGGATATCGCTATCATGAGGATCCTTATGATATGGCCATGTAGCACCAGCTTCTGTCATTTTAACTCCAGCCTTTTTAGCCATACTAATGATTTCCTTGGCACAGCCTTCCATTGCATTAAAGCAAATAAAATATCCTCCATTTGGCTTTGTCCATGTTCCAATATCAAGTCCTTCAAGATTATTATCAAGAATCTCTTCTACAGCCTCAAATTTAGGTCTGATAATATCAGCATGTTTTCTCATATGCTCTGTTAATCCATGAATATCTCCAAAGAATCTTACATGTCTGAGTTGATTAACCTTATCATGTCCAATTGTCTGATTTTTGAGCTGATTCTTTATATCATCAAGGTTATTAAGTGAAGTAGCAAGTGCTGCAATTCCACTACCAGGGAATGTAATCTTTGATGTAGATGCAAATTTATAAACAAGATCAGGATTTCCAGCCTTTTTACACTCAGCAAGTATCTCTACAAGATAATCCTGCTTATCATCATAAAGATGATGCACACCATAAGCATTGTCCCAGAAAATTCTGAAATCCTTAGCTGCTGGCTTAAGTCTTGCAAATCTTCTTACTGTGTAATCTGAATATGAATAACCAGATGGATTAGCATATTTAGGAACGCACCAGATACCCTTAATTGATTCATCTGATGAAACAAGTTCTTCAACCATATCCATATCAGGTCCCTCTTCATTTGTAGGAACCGGAATCATCTCTATTCCAAAATATTCTGTAATAGCAAAGTGTCTGTCATAACCAGGAACCGGACAAAGGAATTTAACTGTATCAAGCTTACACCATGGAGTATTTCCCATAATACCTTGTGTCATAGCTCTTGAAACTGTATCAAACATTACATTAAGAGATGAGTTACCATAAATTATAATGTTATCAGGATGATTTTCCATCATATCTCCAATAAGCTCTCTTGCTTCCTGGATACCTGTAAGTACACCATAGTTACGGCAATCTGTACCATCATCACATCTTAAATCAACTGATGAATTCAGCACATCCATCATCCCCATAGATAGATCAAGCTGTTCTGTACAAGGCTTTCCTCTGCTCATATCAAGCTGCAGATCCATGTCCTGATATTTCTTATACTGCTTTTTTAACTCAGCAACCTCTGTCTGCAGTTCTTCTTTGGTCATTTCAGAATACTTTTTCATAACGTCTCCTTATCTTCCTTTGCATCTGTCATATCCTATATATGATAGATATAATTATTATGAATCGAATATCTTTTATCTGAATAAATATTCAATGCCGATTAACATTTTAGCATAATAATTACATATTATCTAAAAAATACACCATATAGAATATTACAAATAAAATTTAGAAAAATCAATATTATTTTAATAAGAAACGTTTTAATAAGAAGGAATTTCTGTAACCTGACCACCTGGACATGCAACCTTATGCTTATCAACTTCAAGCCATACCGTCTGTGCACTTGGATTAAATACAAATTCACCACTTGCTGCAAACTGCATACGAGAAGCAGCTTCCATATAATCCACTATTTCAATATTTGTAGCATACCAGATATCATCCTTACCACCGATTATCTTACCAAACTCTTCCATCTTATCCCAGTTATTGTCTCTACTAAATTCATAGCTGTGTCCCCATACATACATCATGTAAAGGTACTGTGTCTTATGCATATCTCTAAATGTTTCGGCCAGCTCAAGTAATCTTGGATTATTATGATGACATGTAGGATTCCATGACAGATAGTTATCCGGAAGCCCAAATGCTTCAGTACTGTGCACAGTTCTTGCATGTCTTATTCCACATGCAGGAAGAAGATCAATTATTCTCTGATCAACTGAACCGTTTGGATATGCAAGACCTCTTACTGTATATCCAACTGTTTTCTCAAGTATTCTTCTGTCTTCAATTATTTCCTGAACAATATGCTCACTTGCACATCTTGCAATTGTTGGATGAAGCGCTGTATGACATGCAATTTCATGCCCTTTATATAATTCCTTATAATCTGAAAGAGGAATTCTTTCCTCATCCAAAAGACCTGAATTAACATTAAACGTTCCTTTTAATCCATATTTATTAAATATGGATACAAGCTGTCTGTCCTCAAGCTTACCATCATCATAACTGCAGGTAAGAACCTTATGCTTACCCTCCGGAAAACATGTGTAAATTACCGGCATTGGTCTGCCATTTACTTCTCTTGTAATACTTGCATCAACCATTTTCATCTCTCCTGTTTCTTTATTTATCAATCTACTAATGGAACATCTTTAAAATCCATATCAGATGCATAATAATAACTTGTATAACAAGTTTGATTATAGCACGTATTTTGCCATGCGATACCTACTCTGTACATAATATCATCCATAGGAGTATATAATTTATGATTTGTAATTTCGGTATTTGTATATATTCTTATTGCTTTATCATCTTTTCTTCTAAGAATAAGATCTTCTCTAAAATCTCCAAATACACTTGCCACAAGACATGCGTTTCCCTTTGTGCCATTATTACAAAGGGTATCTTCCGGATCAAGCATAACACCATGTGTGATATCATTTACAACACCTCTGTGCTCACCCTTTAGATAATCAGATCTGTCAAGAACCTGTGTGGTAAGGTCTGCAGCCCATCTTATAGCCTGATTTGTAGATGGAGCTTTAATATCTAATACTTTTCCATCACATGAATAAACATCATTTACCCATACCTGTAATCCCTTTGTATCAGGATCAATATCACCTATCATACACCTTCCAAGATCTGTTTCTGCATAGTAGCCAAATGGTCCAAGATCTTTGCCCTCATCATCATATCTGTGACGAACAATACCTGTCTCTGCATCTCTTAAAGCATATCCGAAAGGTGCTGCCTTTGCACCTTCAAAAACATTAAATATCTGAAGTCCCGGCTGATCTGGATCAATTTTGGCAACATGCATTGAATCTCCATGTCCAAGCTTTGCTCTCTTTCCACTTGGAAGATAATCGTAACTACTGTATTTCAATCTTCCGTCATGGTCTATGCAAGCCGCTCCATATATGATTTCCTGACAACCGTCATCATCAATATCAGCAATGGAAAGACTATGATCTCCCTGTCCTGATAATGTACCATATTCCTTATCAGTACCTGATTTATCATGAGGATTATCATTAAAAGGATTTGACATTGGAACATGACCAGAATCAACCATAAACCTCTCTACAAAATGTCCTTTTTCAAAATCATAGGCCGCAATTGTAGTTCTTGTATAATAGCCTCTGCACATAACAAGAGATGGATGTATGCCATCAAAATAAGCAACTCCTGCAAGAAATCTGTCAACTCTGTTGCAGGGCTCAATCCTGGCAAGTGAATAGTCTCCCCATAATAATCCGTCATCCTGTCTTGGATAAGGATATTTAATTGTTTCAAGCTCTTTGCCATCACCAGAAAACATAGTCAGATATTCAGGACCTTCATATATAAAACCTTCAAACTTTCTAAGTTCATTTCTGGCACTTCTTGAAGGGGCATATACATCCATGAAATAATCCACAAGTTTCTTTGCATCATCTTCATTTAACGGATAATCATATTTTTTCTCTATTCCAAAGCACTCTTCAATAGTCTGCGGCCAGTTACCCTTTTTTACTTCCGGATGTTCATGCCATGACATAAATACATCAACCATATGATTATAATAATCATCTGCAGAACATACATAATTATCTTCATTAGAATATCCGGCATCAACATCACTCTTTAGCATTGTAATATATGACTTTTCAAGAACTTTTCCATCCTCGGAAAATCTAGTCATAATAGTTCCCGGAGCTGTTTTTACAGCCATTTCAGACTTTCCATCTCCATCAAAGTCATATACCATAAACTGGGTATAATGAGCACCTGCTCTGATATTAGGACCCATATCAAGTCGCCACATAAGCCTACCATCAATTTTATAGCAGTCAATTATACATCTTCCTGTATAGCCTTTAATACTGACATCCTGAGAATTGCTAGGATCCCACTTTACAATATATTCATAATCTCCATCACCATCAACATCTCCGATACTCATATCATTTATACGATATTCAAAAGATTCTCCTGCTGGAGTCACTCCACCTTCAGGCTTTTGCAGTTCAATTTCAAGATAATTTTTACCAGAACTCCATACACTGACATTTTCACATTTTTTATCAGCTCTTTTATTCCCGCTAACAGGCTCTGCAATACCATCATTTCCAACCTTAACAGGCTCTACAGAATATGTATCAGCATCACTGCCATCTTTATCAAGATAGTTACAGCTATCTGTTACAATGGCAATTTCTTTGTCATTTCTATAAACTCTGAAATTTATTCCTGTAAGACCTGTTGCACAAAACCCCGCTGCCTCTCTCTTAAAAAATCTCCAGGAGAGGAATATTCCATCCTCTGTTTTAACAGCAATAAGGCCTCTGTTTAAATCCTCCTTCTGTGCATTTGGAATATAATTTAATGGTGTTGTGATCATCCCTTCAGCAAGAACTATTTTTTCACCATCACCCTTGCCTCCATATGCTCTTACTCTTATATAAAATTCTCTGTTTGTCGCCTTTTTCAGACAATAAAATTTTTCTCTGGTAAGGGCAAGATTTTTATAACGAACACTTTTCCTTGAACTGTCCTTATATGAAACCTCGTAAAATTCAGCCTCAGAAATGCCTTCCCAGTGAAAATATACAGCTTTGTCTTCAACATCATCCAAAAAAATCTGTAATTCAGTCTTCATAAATTTTTCCCTCATCATTTTATAATAATTCAGTTTAAAGAATTCCCATCTTTATAAGCTCATCATATACAATTCCTGCATACAAAAAAGCTCCATTATACTGAAGATGCGCATTATCAGTACTGCCATCCATAAACGCCTCAAATGCCTTTGCAGGAAGCCACAAATAAATACTTTTACAGCCTTCTTCACCTATGCGTGTATTAAGCTCTGCTGTCCTTTTTCCAAGATCAATAAATGATATATCTTTTTCTTTTGAAAGATCGATCAGTGCTTTTCTATACTCTGGAAAGCTTATTCTACAATCTCCATCATCTCCGAACTCTCTCATAGCAATTGCTGATACAAGTATAGGTTTAACACCCTTTTGAATTGCAGGTTCTATATATTTATCAAACAGCATATCCTTATATTCATCAGGAGTAAGATATCTTTCCGGTTTATCCTTATTTGCATCATTATGAGCAAACTGAATTAGCATTATATCCCCTGCCTTCATAGCCTTTAACGCATCTGTTGTACGACCTTCATTATAATAATTTTTGGCAGACCTTCCCGCCATAGCCCTATTATCTATAATAAGATCTTTGCTTTCATATCTTACAACCTGTTCAAATTCAGTATCCTCCGGATGACTTATATTATATGCCTCATTTTTGCAAAAGTGTCTCATAAGTAGCTGTCCCCATCCAGCCTGTGGCTCGCTTTTAATACCATAGCTTTGAACCGTAGAATCACCTATAAGAAAAATTGTCTTTTTTAGTTTCTCCATATCCTGTAAAACCTCTCAATAAAACTTTTAACCATATCAGGTAATATAGTTTACTGATTCAAACAGTAAATCAATATTATTTATCCCAGATCATCTCTTACAAATTCAAGTGCCACAATAGCATTAAGACTCCACTGAGACATTACATTAGTAGA
>JAILEJ010000030.1 GCA_024688095.1 Butyrivibrio sp. | reverse complement strand
TAAAAGCAAAATGCAGTAGTGTGCTTATTGATAAAAAATTTTTTATGGGAGATGGGCATATGTACGAGAAAGCGATGAGACTGATTAACGAGGAGCAGGATTATCTTGGTGCACTTGAAGAGATAATAAGGTTGGAAAAAGAGGGTGCGAAGGATGATGCTTTTTTTGTTCTAAAGGCATCGATATTTGAGGCACTTGGCTATCGTAAGGAAGAAATTCAGGCTATTGCGACAGGCATGAAGGTCAATCACAAAAATTACGAGCTTTTTTATATGCTTGGGTTATATTTTCTGGATTCAAATTTCAATAAGGCTTATCTGTGTTTTGAAAATGCACTCTGGTATCTTGATATGAAGATAAAAGAAGTGGCAGAGCAGGAAGAGAAGGAAAGAGAACCTGAGCTTATAAAAAGAGAAGCTTCTGATGAAGATAACGAGTGTAAAAAGAAACTATCAGATCTTGAAGCTGACAGGGAACAGATTTCCGGAATGCTCGATGCTTTAAGGACAAGAAGTGACGTTGATGTCAGAAATATTTCTTTTGTCATACTTTCATACAATAATAATGGATATATGCAGGAGTGCCTCGAGGCTATAAGAGATTATTGTGATCCATCCATATATGAGATTGTGGTAGTGGATAATGGCTCTACTGATGGCGTCGTTGACTATTTGAGAATGCAGGATGATATTGCGCTTATCGAAAATGATAAGAATGTTGGTTATCCGGTAGGAAACAATATGGGGCTTAGAAGCTGTAATCCTCAGAATGATGTTTTCTTTTTAAATAATGATGCGGTGCTTACTCCAAATGCTCTTTTTTGGATGAGAATGGGGCTCTATGAGGACAGAAATGTAGGAGCGGTTGGCGCAATTTCTAATAATGCAATGGTTCAGAACGTGTATGATTTCCTCAATGATAACAGGGAGAATAAGGCAATACAGATGCCGGTCTCGGAAAGGGGAGGTACATACGAAGAGTGGCTTGATTATGCTATATGCAGAAACATAATAAATACAAACCCTTATGAAAACAGGTGCGTGCTTAATGGATTTGCACTTCTTATTAGAAGAGAGACAATACATAAGGTTCTGATAGATGGAAAACTTTTTGATGAAAGTTTTAGCCCTGCTTTCTTTGAAACGGATGATCTAGGAATCAGGATCACAAAAGCCGGTTACAGGCAAATGATGGTCCATAATGCATTTGTATATCATTATGGAGGAATTGGCTATGAGGGCGATGAGGATGCAATAGAAAAGAGCCGTATAACGTTTGCTGATAAATGGGGATTTGACCCATGGGAATATGAGGCTCCGGCTGATGAAATTCTGGATTGGATCGCTGATGCAAGAACCGCACCTCTTAGGGTGTTGGAAGTTGGCTGCGGAATGGGAGTTACACTATCGAAGCTTAAGTATCGTTATCCTAACAGTTATGTTTGCGGCGTTGAATTTAGAAGTGATATTGCAGGACTTGGCAGATACATGGTTGATGATATGAAGTGCGAGCAGCTCATGAATTTCTATGAGGCATATCCAAAACACAGCTTTGATTATATAATTATTTCTGATGTTATGCGTGGCGCTCCAGATGATGTTAAGCTGTCTCTTGAAGAAGGTATTGCTGAGCTTTTGAAGGAAGGCGGCAGGTTTTTGTGATAAATTTAAGCTAATATTAATTTGTTCACAAAATTTTCAAAAAATCGTTTAAATGCCGATATATAAGGAAGAATAGGACTATAAAATGGCTTTTTAGCATTTTATAGTCTTTTTTTGTGTAAAAATACAAAGAATCTTAAGATTTTCTATATTGAAATTAAAAGAAGTATATGGTTTAATGTACATCGTGTGCAAATCAAATAAAGTATATTTGTTCTTATTGTTATTTCGTTTTGTTTTTTTGGAATTGTTTGAAAAATTATAATAAATCACAAAATAATTGTCGAAACAAAGTTTCATGAAGACATGATAAAATTGAACTTTTTTATCCTGACAAAACCTAGTAAATCCCGTGATTTAAGCAAAAATTGCATGATGTTATACGGTAAATATAAACACTTTTTTAATAAAATTAAATAGAAATTTTATTAAAAATCTAGTGACGAAAAAACGTATATGAGGTATACTTATTTATACAAACAGAACGAAATTACATATCAAAAATATACGATTGACTCATAGAGACTGATAAAAAAGATACGTAAGATTGTCGGTTAATTGTTTAGGGAATGTAAGTACAAGGTAACACAAAGTTTTAAGGAATTTTTGGAGGTAAGTTTTATGACTAAAGCAGAGATTTTAAAGAAGGAAATTTTAGCACAGTATAAGAGTGTAAGACAGTTCGCTATTGATATGTCTATTCCATATAGTACACTTGTAACAGCACTTGATCGTGGTATCGAAGGTATGGCTTACGGAACAGTTATCAAGATGTGTGATCGCCTCAACCTCAACCCGGTAGATTTCTCAACTCTTGAAAAGGGTGCAGATCTTGGAGATAAGATTGTTGAGAACAGAGTTATGCAGCAGTATGTAAAGCTCAACAAGGTTGGACGTAAGAAAGTTCTTGATATCATGGGTGACTATTCACTTCTTGAGAAATATCAGGCATAATTATTATTGAATTCAAATAAAACTTAATTTAAAGGCTGTAAGGATTAGGGTTCCTTACAGCCTTTCTTTTTTGACGGAATGATGCTGGTGGTGTAATATGAGATGAAAGATTTGCTGATTTGCAGCGGAAAGAGGTATGAATGAAGTACGATTATCTTATAGTGGGAGCAGGTTTATTTGGATGCGTTTTTGCACATGAGATGGCAAAAGCTGGAAAAAATGTATTAATAATAGAAAAAAGAAATCATATTGGCGGAAATATTTACACAGAGGAAAAGCGTGGAATCAATGTTCATAAGTATGGTGCACATATTTTCCATACATCAGACAAGAAGGTCTGGGATTATGCCTGCAGCTTTGCAGAGTTTAATAATTATATAAACTCACCTGTTGCG
>JAILEJ010000177.1 GCA_024688095.1 Butyrivibrio sp. | reverse complement strand
GAAAATATAGTTTATGGGGAGGAATCTCCAGATGCATCTGCTTTTGCATCTTATTATGAGATGATTGAACCGGAGGTTGCAGCTTCTATTTATGCGGCAATTGTTCAGGAAGAAGTAGATGATGATGAACTTGAGGAATATATAAAGACTTATTCTTCTATGAAACCTAAAGCTGTAGCAGCTATCTTTGATGTACTTATTGAATCAGATATAGATCTTGTTACGAGAATACTTGATGGAATGAGTGCTGAAACCAGAGGTGATATTCTTACAAAGATGGACGAGACTAATGCCTCTCTTGTAACAAAGAAGATGGAACCGGGTCAGACAGCGGCAAGTCAGCTTGATGAAGCAGCAGCTTCTGATAATGCAGCAGCTTCTGATAATGCAGCAGCAACTGAATAATGTTATTTGATCATACTTAAATTTTGGGCTATCAAAAATAAAAAATCGGTCATGTTGGGTTAAGTTAACTGTCAATATGGCCGATAAATTTTATGGATGATAGCTTAAATATTATCCGGAATATTTTGAGAAAGGAGGATACAGAGTGCAGTTATACAACGTACAGGATATAAGTGCTCGCGTAAATCAGTTAGCAGAAAAAATAGCAAGTATGAATACAGCGTTTTCTAATATGACTGCGAGTGGTAACCAGGGCAAAGACTTTCGAAATGTGATGTCGCAAGCTGTAGCGACAAATGTAAGTTTTTCTTCCGGTGCAAGTTTTGGCAAAAACATTACAAGTACCCTGAAGGATGTGGGTGTTTCATCACAATCATCAGCCAACGATACATACAAGACGAGTCAGACATCAGCAAATTCACAAAAGGCAACGACTGATAATACTTATAAAAGTAATACTAAAAGTGATGAGACAAATAACAAAACAGAAAGCACTGATTCTTCAAAAGATAATACTAAGACACAGAATACAGATAGTGCTTCCAAAACTGAAACAAGTACAGATAATAAAACTGATACTAAGGAAAAAGTTACCACTTTGCAGTCAGATGAAAAAAATGTGATCAGAGAAACACTTGAAGAAGCGGGACAGAACCTTGTTGAAGCCATTGCAGAAGAACTTGATATTTCTATTGAAGATATTGAAAAAGCAATGGAAGTGCTTGGACTGAATTTTGTGAACATCTTAAATCCGGAAAATATTACAGGACTAATTGCAGAAGTCTCGGGCGATGAAGGTGTTGTAGCTATAGTTACAGATTCAGATTTATACAGTTCTTTATCTAACTTGACAGACACACTTACAACGATGCAGAAAAATGTTATGAATCAGCTTGGAGTATCTCAGGAAGAAATTGGAGCAGCGATTGATATGGGACAGGAAGAGAACTTTGAAGAAACTATGGGACAGAATTTAGAAGAAATTCCAAATCCGGAAGCTATGGTTGAAGTAAATCCAGAAGAAAAGAATCCAGAACATATCAATATCAATTTAGCTGAAAGAGCTGATCCTTTTAAATTTGATATCCTTGCTGATAAGAAGGTTGAAACATCTGAACTGATAAATAGTGATGCACCTGAAAATATCGATATTGATCTTAGAGCTTTTGCAGAAAATCAGACATCTAATAATTCGGGAAATCAGAATTTTAATATGTTTGGTGGTCAGTCACAAAGTAATCAGATGAGCTGGACAGATTTTCTTGGAAATATTGCTTTTAATATTCAGAGTATCGAGACAATGACAGAAGAGCTTACATCTGCGGTAACAAGTGCAGAAAGTGCATTTGATGCTGAGGATGTTATGAATCAGATCAATGAATATATCAAACTATCAGTAAAACCTGAAATGACATCGATGGAACTTCAGCTTCATCCACATAGCCTTGGAAATCTTAATATCATGATTGAAACAGCTAAAGAAGGTAATGTAGTAGCGAAGTTTTTGACAGCAGATGAGAATGTAAAAGCTGTTATTGAAAGTCAGCTTGCACAGCTTATTCAGAAGCTTGATGAGCAGGGCGTTAAGGTTAATTCCATTGAAGTTGCTGTGCAGACACATCAGTTTGAACAGAATCTTGAACAGGACAATGATAGAAGGAAATCAGAGGAGTCACAGAAAAACAAGACTGTAAAACCACTTAGAAGAATCAATCTTGAAGAGCTTACTTTTGAGGAAACGGAAGCTCTTGCAGCTGAAGACAGATTGCATGCTCAGATGATGGAAGCAAACGGTGGAACGGTTGATTACAGTGCTTGATCAGTTAGGAGGATTAGATGGGTGTAAGTGCAGTAGTAACAGATGGTTCTATAGAAGATACCAGTACCAAAAGTACCAAAACTACCAATAGTGGTTATGACCAGGATGCATTTATGAAAATATTATCTGCTCAGATGAAGTATCAGGATCCTCTTGAACCTACATCAAATACAGAATATATTTCACAATATGCTCAGTTTACACAGGTAGAACAGCTTTCTAATATGGCAGATGCAATGGTACTTTCAAGAGCGTCAGATCTTGTTGGTAAAGTTGTAATTATGGAATCAACTAATTCCAGTGGAGAAACTGAATACAATCAGGGTAAGGTTGACTATGTAACTTATTCATCAGGTGAAGCAAAGCTTAATATTGATGGCAAAGAGTATAGTATGGATGATCTTTATGCAGTAGCTGATTCGGATTATGTTGAAGCTGATGAACAGGCAACATCACTTACAAATCTGATAAATAAATTCCCTGCATATTCTATACTTACATATGACTACTATGACACAGTTACAAGTGCATGGACATTATATGAGTCAATGTCAGATGAAGCTAAGAACATGATGGATTCAAGTTATATTACAACTCTTAAACAGTACAAGGACAGAATGGATACACTTGTAGAAGAGTACGAAAAATCATTGGCTACAGAAACAGAAGATAGTAGTGAAACTACTACAACCGAAGATGATAGCGATAGTACAACTACTGAGGAAACAAGCGAAACTACTTAATTTAAGTAGCAAAAGATCCAAAAAATTTATTTTTTGTTGTAATGAAAGGACTCAGATATGACGATAAATAATGAGAACAGATTCCTTTCAATAAATCAGGTTCAAGGTCAGTATCTTGAAGGTATTGGAAAAACAACTTCAAAGAAAAGTGCACCAATTGGAAACAATTCCTTTAGCGCAATTCTTGATCAGCTGCAGAGTCAGCAGACCAGTGAAGTAAAATTTTCAAAACATGCAACGAACAGACTTAATGACCGAAATATTGAGCTTACAGAAAGCCAGAAGGTTAGACTTAACCAGGGTATGAAGCAGGCTCAGGAAAAAGGAATCAATGATTCACTTATCATGGTAGATGAGCTGGCATTTATAGTAAATGTACCAAATAATACGGTTGTTACAGCAATGGATTCTACAGATAATGATAGTAACGTATTTACAAACATAGACGGAGCAGTAATTGCCTGACCGGACCAAAGTTAAAGAAATTTAATCAGGAGGTCAGTGATTCCCGACTGACAGAAGGAATCGCCAATAGGTTAATTTAATATCCGTCCTCGCAACAATCTTTGGAGGACATGCCTTATGATGAGATCATTATTTTCTGGTGTTGCAGGTCTTAAGACTCACCAGGTGAAAATGGATGTTATAGGTAATAACATTGCCAATGTTAATACTACAGCATTCAAATCAATGTCAATCACTTTTTCTGATCTTATGTATCAGAATTCACAGAATGCCACAATGGCAACTGAGACCAAGGGCGGCGTTAATGCCAAGCAGATAGGTCTTGGTGCTAAGTCAGGAGCTATTCAGACAGCAGTAACTACACAGGGTGCAACAGAAACAACAAGTAATCCTTTTGATCTTTGTATTACAGGTGAATCATTCTTTATCGTTAATGATGGTGTAAATACAATGTATACAAGAGATGGTTCTTTCTATGTTGATGGTGCTGGTAACCTTGCTATGCGTTCAACAGGTTATTATGTATATGGATGGACAGCTACTGAAGATGAGACAACAGGAGAAATTACTGTAAATACAAATGGTGGAATTAATAAACTTCAGATAATGACAGCAGATAATACAACATATCCTCCAGAAGGAACTACACAGGCGGTTGTTAGCGGGAATATTGATGCTAACGATACGAATGTTCAGTCTGATTCAGGTAAAACAGTTACACTTGAGTTTTATGATAACCTCGGATATCTTTATACAGCAAAGTTTGCAGTAAGAGATGATGATACTCTTGATCATACTTACTCATTTACTCTTGAAGATATTCTTGACAGTGATGGTAATTCAATAGGCTCAGAAATGCTCAAGTATGTGAGCTTTACAGATGATGAAAATGGTAATGGACAGACTTCTCTTGCATCAACATATACAGTAAGTGACTATACAGATACAACCATTACATTAACTGATGGAACAACTACTTATTCAGATATTCCAAGAAGCGGATATGTATCAACACTTACAGATGCTACAACTACAGCAAATTTCTTTACTAATGTTTATGGACTTGATGCTTCAACACTTGAAGATATTGCTACATATACAATAGATGAAGATGGAACTTTATATTATCAGGTAAACAGTGCAACTCTTACATATGATTCAGCAACAGGTGCAATAACAAGCCCAACTGGTAAGCTTACAATTGATTTTGACCAGGAAGCTTTAGATGCTAATGGACAGCTTTTTATGGCTGGATTTACAGATGTTCAGGTCGATTTTTCAACCACAACAAACTTTAATACAAACGGTACATCAACAATTACAGCTGTTAAGGGTGACCTTACAAACCTTAATACAGGACGTGCGGTTGGTGAGATGACAGGTATCACAGTTGGTACAGATGGTAAGATTAATGCTTCTTACAGTAATGGTTGTACAAAACTCCTTGGACAGATTGCATCAGCTGAATTTGCTAATGCATCCGGTCTTGCTAAAGAAGGCGATAACCTTTATACAGCAACACTTAATTCAGGTGCAATTACAGTACAGGATATTACAATTGATGGTGGTTACATGACAAGTGGAACACTTGAAATGAGTAATGTAGATCTTTCAAGTGAATTTACAAGTATGATTACCACACAGCGTGGATTCCAGGCAAACAGCCGTATTATCACCGTATCAGATACGCTTCTTGAAGAGCTTACAAATCTTAAGAGATAATAATAAGACTGGCTGAAAAAAATTTTCAAAAAATAAAAGAGGATATGAATTTAATGTTACTTTAAAATG
>JAILEJ010000116.1 GCA_024688095.1 Butyrivibrio sp. | reverse complement strand
GTATTGGCAGAACTTGTATAATATGTTTTGATTGTATGTTTTCTTAAGAATCTGATATTATTTTGTATATGGTTTTAATTTTATAGTTAATTTGAAGGAAAGATGATACAACATGATATATATAGGCTGCCATTTATCAGTTACAAATGGATATGAAGCAATGGGAAAGCAGATGACTGACTTTGGAGGAAGTACCTTTGCATGGTTTACGAGAAATCCCAGAGGTGGTAAGTCCAAGGATATAGTTCCAAAGGATGTTAATGCACTGTCTGTAATTCTTACTGAAAAGAAATTTGGAAAGCTCGTTGCGCATGGAAGTTATACAATGAATTTATGTTCTTCAAATCCTGAAACAAGAGCGAACGGTCTTGATATGCTTAAAAAGGATTTGGAGAAAATGGAAGCACTACCTGGGCAGTATTACAATTTCCATCCGGGATCACATACAGGTCAGGGTGCTGATGTAGGAATTGAACAGATAGCAGAAGGGCTCAATAAAGCATTATGGCCAGAGATGAAAACAACAGTATTACTGGAGACGATGGCTGGTAAAGGATCTGAAGTTGGCAGAAGTTTTGAAGAACTTAAGAAAATAATTGATCTTGTTGAGTATAAGGACAAGCTTGGAATATGCTTTGACACATGTCATACCTGGGATGCAGGCTATGATATAGCAAACAATCTTGAGGGTGTACTAGAACAGTTTGATAAGATATTAGGACTGGAAAGACTTAAGGCAGTTCATTTTAATGATAGTAAGAATGTATGTGGAGCAGGCAAAGATAGACATGAAAAGCTCGGACAGGGTATGATAGGTATGGAATCAATGAAAAAATTTGCAACTAACCCTGCATTTGAAGGAAAACCTTTTATTCTTGAGACACCAAATGATGATGCAGGCTATATTCATGAAATTTCTATTGTGAAAGGCTGGTTTAATTGATTTTCGAAAGTAGAACAAAACATAAGATACGTGTATAAGGCAATCCATTTTATTGCTCATATATGTTAAGATATGGTATAATTCAAGCACTGTATATAAAAGAAAAACTGAAGATTTATACAAATATATAGATAACAAATATATATGAATAAGGAAATATATATGGTTTGCAAATATACGAATAATATATGTAACCATAATATATGAATGAAAAAATATATACACAAAAATATATATAAAATATATATACAAATAAAGTGGGCATTTAATGCCTATTTTTGTGTTCGGATAATGGAGATGAAAAATGAAAAAATATTTAAAAATTGCACGAATAGATCATTGGATTAAACAGCTGTTTATTCTGCCTGGTGTTGTGCTTGCGCTTCTGATCACCGGAACAGCTTTTACTGATTTAAGTATATACAATCTTATAGCGGGGTTTCTTGGAACAAGCTTTATAGCAAGTGCTAATTACGTTATTAATGAATGGCTTGATGCTCCTTATGATAAATATCATCCAACCAAAAAATACAGACCTGTTGTTACAGAAAATATGTCTTTTAAATGGGTAATGGTTGAGTATTTTATTTTTGCTATAGTAGGACTTCTGATTTCATATTCTGTAAACAAACTTTTCTTTATAGTAGCAGCAGTTCTTCTTATTATGGGATTTTTCTACAATGTTAAGCCTTTTAGAACCAAGGATATTCCTTTTGTTGATGTCCTTTCAGAGTCAGTAAATAATATGCTTAGACTAATGATGGGATGGTTTATTGTCAGCGGTAATTCTATTCCACCATCAAGTGTACTTCTTGGATATTGGATGGCTGGAGCATTTCTAATGGCTACTAAGAGATTTGCAGAATATCGTATGATCGGCGACAAGTCAACAGCAGGACTTTACAGACGTTCATTTAGATTCTATACAGAAAAGAGCCTTCTGGCTTCAGCACTTTTCTATGCACTTATTTCAACATTTGCACTTGGCGTGTTTATGATAAAGTACAGAATAGAGTACCTTGTTGCAACACCTGTTATGTTCCTTTTATTTGCATATTATCTTGCAATGTCATTGGATAATGATTCTGCGGTGCAAAAGCCAGAGAAATTATATAAAGAAAAGAAACTTATGATTCTTGTTCTTATATTTGTTATTGTTGTTCTGTTCTGCACAGTTGTAGACATGAACTTTTTACAGGAACTTACATCAAACGCGCTTATCACAATAGAGGTTTGATATGAAGAAATATAGTCTTTTAATATGGGGCTTTTTGTGTTCTTTGGCTATATTATTATTTACGAGCAGATCATCACTATTATTTCAGTGCAATAACTGGGATGATGCCAACAGCTATTTTTCCATGGGCAAAGGGATGATGAACGGACTTGTAATTTACAGAGATCTGTATGATCAAAAAGGACCATATCTCTATCTGATGTATGGTATAGCTTATCTAATATCGCATAAGACCTTCTTTGGAGTATTTATATTTGAAGTAATAGCTGCGACAGTATTTCTTTTTATAGCCGGTAAATTTATTGAGAAAAAAAGTAATAAAAAGATAGCATTTTTATTAGTACCGGTTATTGGTGCAGGAGTTTATTCATCCTGGAGTTTTTATTATGGAGGTGCGGCTGAGGAATTTTGCCTTCCTTTAATAGCGTTGTCTTTTTACTATCTTGATGAAATTTTACATGAGGAAATTTCGGAAAAAAGATATAGAAGAATCTTTTCCATTGTAGGAATTTTGGCAGGTATAATATTCCAGGTAAAGTATACGATGGAAGGATACTTTTTTGCCTGGTTTGTAATAGCAATAATCTGGATTATCTGGAAAAAGAGAGATGCTTTTTTTGTAAGGATGGGATTTAGATTTTTGGCTTTTTCAATAATTCCATCTATTCCATGGTTATTATACTTTGTTGTCACAGGAAGCCTTGATGATTGGTTTCGTTGTTATATCTATAATAATATCTTCCATTACAGTCAGGTATCTGGTGATAATTACAGCTTTTTTAATAAGATCTATGAGATATGCAAAACTTTGTATTGGCTGATTCAGGATAGTTTTTCTTATTTTGTATGGATAATTGCAGGATTTGTCTTGCAGATAGTAATGGAAAAAGGATTTATTAGAAGATTTACGTCAGCATTTATGTTTGCCTGTACTTATTTTGTAATCTTTATTGGAGGCAACAAGCTTGCATATTATTCAATTCCACTTATGGTATTTGCTATTCCCGGAGCGGCTTATACGGGTAAATTGATAAGTGTATGTCTGTCAAAATATGGAAAAGAAATATCAGGAATTATATATTCTGTGATGTATGCTGCAGTGCTTATTGTAAGCGTGATATTTGCTTCTTATAATACTATGAATGCAGAATATAGAAGTTTTAGTAAGGATGATATATGGCTGTTCGAAGCTTCTAAACAGCTAAGTGAAGATGATACGCTTCTTGAACTTAATACAATTGATGCAGGTTTATATACTATAACAGGTATAGTTCCTAACTGTGAGTATTTCCAGACTAATGGAATCGACCTTGATACGATGTTTGAAGAGCAGAAAAAATATCTTAAGGAAGGAAAAACTGATTACGTTTTGGCGGTTGGTTATGAACCGGAATTTATTTACAATAATTATTCGCTTATAGATTCCTATGAATATTATGAAACGGATCATGACAATGTATATTATTTATATAGAAGAAATTGGTAAAATGATGTATGAAAAAACATAACTGAGGACATGGTACCGCTGAATGAAAGTAAATAATATGATATAAAATTGACATTTACGTCATTTATAAATTAGAATGTATGAAACAGACAATGAGGCCTGAAAACTTCAGTGTCTGTTTTTTTAGTATTAAAAGTAAGGAGAACCGAATGAAACCAATAGTTGGTGTAATGCCTTTGTGGGATGAGGAAAAAGAAAGCTTGTGGATGCTGCCTGGATATATGAAGGGAATTGAAGAAGTAGGAGCGGTACCTGTCATGCTACCATTAACCAAAGATGTAAAAATATTGGAACAGCTTGCAAATTGCTGCGATGGATTTTTGTTTACAGGAGGACAGGATGTTGATCCAGAGCTGTATAATGAGGATGCTCTTGAGTGTGTTGAAAGCTGCTCTAAAAGAGATGCAATGGAAACAATTATGTTGCAAATAGCCATTGAATACGATAAGCCAGTTCTTGGAATATGCAGAGGAATACAGTTTATAAATGTAAGTCTTGGCGGGACACTATATCAGGATATTCCTACTCAATTTAAAACATCAGTAGAGCATCATCAGACACCACCATATGATATACCAGTTCATGAAGTGGAAGTTCTGGAAAACACACCCTTAGAAAAATGTTTGAAGGTAAAAAAGCTTTCTGTAAACAGTTATCATCATCAGGCGGTAAAGGATATTTCTCCGGAACTTACTGCCATGGCAATTTCTTCGGATGGTCTTGTTGAAGCAGTGTATAGAAAAGAAAGCAGATTTTTGTGGGCGGTACAGTGGCATCCGGAATTTTCATTTGAAACAGATAAGATGAGTAAAAAAATATTTCAGGCATTTGTGGATGCCATAAGTTAAATTTGAGGCAAACAATGGATATTATAATTGATAAAAAGTTTACAAAATTTTGTTTTATTTAACATTCATTTTATTTCATATCAAGTAAAATATATATAAGAGATTATTGATGGAAAACAATGCATTATTTTTGTATTATTGAAAGATTTGGAGAAAATGCATGGTAAATAAGTATAGAAATAAATTTAACCAGAAATATCTGGTTAATATTTCAAATACCATAATCGTAATCGTAATACTTGCGGGATTTCTGGCTGTAGAATATGGTATGGCAAGATTTTATAACCAAAACGCAAGAGAACAGGCCCAAAATGATGTTATACTTACGGGCTTTGATGTATCTTCTCAGATAACAAACATCTCTGTTGAACAGAGAGTTGCGTCTTTAATGATATCCAATGATATTTTTTTGAAGGAATGGGCTCTTACTGAAACTGATGATCCGGAGGATAATGAGAACATTCAGCAAATATATGATTATCTGAAAGCTTATCAGATCTCTATGGGGTATGATACGGTTTTCTTTGTGTCTGCAAAAACGGGAAATTATTATTATCAGGACGGATTTAATAAGAAGATATCAGAAGAGGATGAGTTTGACAGTTGGTATTATAATTTTGTCGATTTAAATAAAGAATATGATATTCAGGTTGATAGAGATGAGACATTGGAATACTCTGTAAGTCTTTTTGTTAACTGCAGAGTAGAAGATGAGAATGGAAATCTTATAGGTGTTGCAGGAACTGCTCATGTTATAGATGATATGAATACAGCTGTTTCAACATATAAGGATACACTAGGTGTTGAAGTTTATGTAATTAATACCGGTAATGCCGTCAATTCTTTTACGGGAAGTGATGAGTTCTATAAAAGCTCCGAGGATGCAGCTGAAATTCTTGGCGTTTCGGAAGACTTTTTAACAAAAAAAGACAGTAATGCATATGACTATAAGTGGATGGATGATCTAAACTGCCTTACAATTCAGTACAATGAGGAAATGGGCTGGAATATTGTGGTTGTGCAGAATATTTCGGATACACTTAATGAGTATAGACATCAGATGCTGATTGGCGCATTATTCCTCCTTCTTGTGCTTGTAATTTTCATTTCTGGAAGTACATTTCTACTAACTAAAATTAATACCATGTCCAGAGAGGCAGAAAATGCAGATGATCTTACCGGACTTTGCAATAACCGCTTGTTCAGAGAAAAATACAACAAGGAACTTCGAAAACGCAGGCAAAAAGGCATGTCATTGTTTATGGTAGATATAGATGATTTCAAACAGTTTAATGATACAATGGGTCATCTATATGGAAATGGTGTAATAAGACTGGTTTCAAGTGAACTTGAAAACGCCTTTGAAGATGTGGGAATCATAGGGCGATGGGGCGGCGATGAATTTGTTGGAATTTCATTTATGGGTGTAGAGAAGACTGCAAGCGTACTTAGAGATGTACAGGTGAATATAGAAAACAAAAATCTGGAAATGACTGTTGGAATAAGTGCTGGAGTTACACTTGTAAAAGGAAATGAAAAAATTGATAGTGCAGTCGACAGGGCTGATAAAGGATTATATGAGAGCAAGAAAAATGGAAAGGGTTCTGTTGTTATAGTATAACGAA
>JAILEJ010000115.1 GCA_024688095.1 Butyrivibrio sp. | reverse complement strand
ATGAGGAAACACCACTTGTTAATACAGTAGAAGAGAAGGTTGCTGTTACAGGAATTAAGGCGAGTAAATCAAGTATCAAGATAGGTAAGGGTGGAACATACCAGCTTAAATCAATCATCTATCCTGATAATGCAACAGATGTAACCGTTACATGGAAGAGTGATAATACTAAAATTGCAACAGTAACAGGTGATGGACTTGTAAAAGCTAAGAAGATTGGAAGTACCAAGATTACAGTTACATCAAATGATGGAAACTATACAGCAACAATTAAAGTTAAAGTAGTAAAGACTACAAAGGTAACAGGAGTTAAGCTTAATAAGTCCAAAAAGACTCTTAAAGTTGGTAAGACCTATACTCTTAAAGCAACAGTAAAACCTAAGAAAGCAACAATCAAAGATGTAACATGGAGTAGTAGCAACAAGAAAGTTGCAACAGTAGACGGTAACGGAAAGGTTACAGCAAAATCTAAAGGAACAGCAACAATTACCGTTAAGACAAAGGATGGTAAATATACTGCAACCTGTAAGATAAAAGTTAAGAAGAAATAAGTAATTGAATATGAAATGAACTGTTTAATGAGGATGTCATCTGTAATGGTGGCATCCTTATTTTTTTTAGATTTGAGTATATTTCTTGAAATTTTATTTAAAGCATTAAGTTTGTTTGAATGGGTGATAAAGTGAATTATTTCAATGGCGTGGAAGACCAAGGAATTTATGACTTATATGGTAGGAGTGGCGCTCTAGAAGTCATAAAGAGTAAGAAGATGTGTGGAGGATTATGACTCCAGTGTGGAAAGGAAGAGCTATAAAGTCATAAAGGGGATAAATAGTAGCAGAAATAATAGAAAATGATATAATGATTGCTGGAAAAGATGGTTGGAATAATAATGTTTCATATATCTCTTAATTTATAAGAAGTATAGTGATTAAATGCTATTTGATAATAGATAGAACGAGGAGAGTTTTAGAAATGCTTTTTTATATATTCTTTTTTATATTTGCTGCGTTGGGGATTGTGTCTATTCAGATGCTTGAATGGTTTAAGAAAAAGTTTGGATGTACATTTCAGGAGACTATGTATACAATTGCATCGCCAATGGGTGGAGCGGATGCAAGTTTTATGCTTGACTGCTTTTGGTATAGCAGAGTTTGCATAGTTATATTTCTTGCTGTGTTCATTGTCGTGGTTGCAGCGGACAATTCAGATCCGTTAATGCATGCCATAGGCATGACTTTTTCTGATGAGTCTTATATGGATGAATTTGCTTATGTCCATGTGATGATGCATGGAAGGGCAATCTACAGGTGGTGCTGTATGATACTGGGAATTGCCCTTGTTATATACCAGATCATTCAGACAGATAAGGTAATGGGAATATTTGAATATTTCAAGATGAGACTTTCAAGGACTGATCTTTATGACAAGTATTATGTTGCACCTGAAAGCGTAAAGATTACATTTGAGGATCAAGATAGAAATACTTTTGACGAATTATATTCAACAACTGAAAAAGAAAAATCTAGAATAACAATCATATCAAATAAAAGAACGGAATCTAATGAATCACTCAAAAAAATAAATTCAATAGATTCAGCTAAAGAACTAAAAAATAAGCGTCCTAAAAACCTCATCTACATTTATATGGAGAGTATGGAGTCAACCTATTCTTCGGCTGCAGAAGGCGGATATCAGGGAGAAAACAACTATATCCCAAATTTGACTAAGATGGCAAAGGACAATGTTTCTTTTTCTGAAGATGAAAAGCTTGGCGGATTTCATACGGTCCCGGGAACTCAGTGGACAATGGCAGCTCTTTTTGGAACTCAGGCAGGTGTGCCTAATTCATTCCCGTTAAAATATGTAGCAAAAGATCCAAAAGATTATGCAGCTGGAATAAAGACTCTTGGCGATGTTCTTCATGAAAAAGGTTACGAGCAGGAATTTCTGTGCGGCTCAAAAGCAGGCTTTGGAGGACGTGCAAGCTTTTTTAAGACGCATGGTAATTTCAATATTTTTGATTATGATAGCGCGGTTGAAAAGGGCTATATTGAAAAAGGCTATAAGGTATGGTGGGGATTTGAGGATTCTATCCTATATAAATGTGCCAAGGATGAGCTTACAAATCTTGCTGCAAAGGGCAAGCCCTTTAATTTCACAATGCTGACTGTAGATACACATCACATTGATGGATATATTTGTGATAAGTGCGAGCACAAGCACAAAGACAGAATTGCTAATGTACTTGAGTGTGCTGACAGGCAGATTCAGGAGTTTATAGAATGGTGCAAAGAGCAGGATTTTATGAAAGACACTGTTATTGTGATAACAGGAGACCATCCGAGAATGGATAAGTCAATTGTTGGGCATGTGGATTATTATGATAGAACTGTTTATAACTGCTTCATAGGTGTGGATAATGAGTCAACTTTCGGAAGCGTTTGTGGAAATACATCTGATAGCATAAATGATACAAGTGCTGAGAAGGAAAACATGAATGCATATAATATAATGAAGAACCGCGAATTCCTTCACTTCGATATCTTCCCAACAGTGCTATCAGCCCTTGGTTTTAAGATTGAGGGAGAACGACTTGGACTTGGTACAAATCTTTTTTCCGGGAAGAAGACTCTTTGCGAGGAAAAAGGCTTTAAGTATATGCGTGATGAATCCTTTAAATATTCTGATAAGTATGTAAAGGATTTTGAGTAAATATATGTTATGATGGAAAAGGTTTTGTAGTAAAAGAAGTAATTTAGAAAGAGTGAGTAATTGTGAGTATTGGAAAATTTATCTGGAACATTGTTGAAACTATCGTAAGAGGAGTATTTGGATTTATATTTAAGCTTATTGGGAAAGAGTATACAGACTCCGTCCATGAAGGGCTTATGCAGTTTGTAAAGTTTGGAATTGTTGGCTTAAGTAATACAGTTCTTTCTTATGTATTATATGCGGTGTCTCTTCTTGGAATGCAGAAGGCAGGCCTTTTCCCAAAGGTTGATTATCTGATTGCACAGATAATTGCT